>NZ_JAPEPZ010000005.1 GCF_026339875.1 Streptomyces sp. NBC_01571 | reverse complement strand
CCTCCGGAAGCCGAATACTCCGCTACGCTCCGTTTCGCGCGTCCCCGCGCGAAATGCTCCGCCTCCGGCGGGTGGTTTATGAATTCGCCCTCCGGGCGAAATTCATAAACCTGTGCCTCCGGCACGAAAGGCGTTGTATATGTGGGGTGTTGATGTTTCGAAGAGTGAGGTTTGACGGAGTGTCAGGGAGGTTTTTGGGTGCCGGTTGCTGGAATGTCCCTCCGGTCCATTCCAAGGAGTGTCAGGGATTCTCCGAATTCCCTGACCCGAAAATGAGTAGAGAACTCCGGAATTTCGTGGGACCAGTAAATCACGCAATTCCGGGGAGAGTTGGCCCCTCCGGGCCCAACTCGGCCGGAGGGCAAAGAGAGTGACGAGACGTGAGAGAACGGCTGCGAGGGTGTGGCACCCTCCGGGCACCCACACACCCCCACCCGGACGAGCACCCCAAGAGAGCCTGACGTATCCCCACGCGTATGTCGGCCAACAAGCCTCAGCGCCCTTCGTTCGAAAGTGACTCCACCCGTTGCCCCGCGCGGTCGTCCGAAGAAGGTCGTCGGCGACATAACTCGCCGAGGAGATGTGGTCGGCCTGGGGCCTGGAGTACGAGCTGCTGAGGCGATGTGACCTCGTGAACGGTAGGACTCAAACCTCAGATAGAGAAGAAGACGGATAATCGCAGGTCAGAGCGATGTTGTGACGCGGGATCTGCAGGGTCAGAGACGACAGATCCACTTGGAAACGTCGTCCGTGGCGAGACGGAACCTACCCAGAATGTCAGCTCTGCTGACATGACTTGCCCTCGAAATGTCAGCAGAGCTGACATTTCGAGGGCTCCCTGAGTCCCGTGTCGGTGTTCGAGCCCGCTTCGTGAAGATGTGTCACCCCGGGGGCGACATACGACGCGCCGAATGTCAGGGGTGCCGACATGCAAGTCAGCAGAGCTGACATACTGCCGCTGTCGAAAATCCGAAAGTGGGAGAGCAGCCACGTGTCATCCGCTCAGCCGAGGCGCCGTCAAGCCGCTCCGCGACCGAAGCCGGCGGAACTCGATCCCTCTGATCCACTGGCTGCCTTCGACGCCACGCTCGCCCCGGTGCGCAGTCTGGATGACCTGGCCCGCCAGTTCCCCGACCGGGACCTGGCGCTCAGCCGCAAGCGCGCACCGCTGGAGATGTACAGCAGCGAGGACAACCCCAACGCGTTCGCCCTGGACAGCCTGGAGTTCTTCCTTGTCATCAGCCAGTACTTCCGCGAGGCACTGCCCCTGCGGCTCATCTTCCTACTGATCGCCTGTCAGCGCGCTGGCGGCCGCATCGAGCTGACGCAGGAGGAAATGTCCAAGGTCCTGGACGTCAGCCGCCAGGCGGTCAACGAGGCGCTCCAGGAGATCATGACGCACGGGATCATCTTCAAGAGGTCGCGAGGCGTCTACCAGTTCAACCCGCCATACTCGTACCGGATCGGCGAGCTCGTCCGCACGATGGACGGTGGCAAGAAGTACGTGCGGGTAGAACAAGACGAAGTCCTTAACGAAGTCCGCCGCGACACCACGCTGCCAGACCTGGTGCGCTTCCCGTCACTGGATCACCTGCGGCGCGCCGTCGACGAGATGCGTGCCGAGCGGGCCGAACGACGGACCGAGCGGAAGAAAGCCCGACGAGCTGCCGAAGAGCCCGTCGACGGCCTGTGGGAGCTGCCTGGCGCAGCCGAGGAGGGGATGGCGCAGTGACTGCTAGTTCCATGCGTTTCGCGACAGTCAACGCCGAGGGCGTCGTCGCAGACCTGGACCTGCCGGCGACCTCATACCGGGCGCTGCTCAAGCTGCGTGCCCTCAGCGAAGCCGGCGGCCGCATCGAGATCGACCAGGCCGACCTCGCCCAGCGCCTCGACATCAGCCGCCCCGCCGTCACCGCGGCCCTCCGCCACCTCGACCTCGCCCAGCTCGTCAAGAAGACTCGGAACGGCGTCTACCAACTCAACGCTATGCTCGCCGGCTACCTCACCCCGGCCGACTGCGCAGCCGCCCTCGCCGATATGGACCCTGCCGAACGCCTCAACGCCCCCGACTTCGTCGAGCGGTACCACGAGGCCGTCAAGATGTACCAAGACCAACTCGCCCAGAAACGCCAGGCACGCGAGCAGCAGAAGAAGGCCGTCGCGGTACGCCGCGGAGCTCTGCACGCGGTCGGATAGGGATGGGCCGTGACGATCGTCGTGGGGCCGGGCACCCCTGAGTAGGTGGGGACGGCCAAAACGCCCTCGTCTTCGCGCGTCCTGCCGACGGGTTGGCCCGAACTGCTGCACCTGCTAGGCCGTCATCAGGATGGGTCTTCGGCTGAACAGCACGGGCATCTGCGGCCAGCGGGGTTCGCTCCAGGGCTCCAACTGCCCTCGCTGGAGCGCGCCGCCGTCAGAATGCTCAAGAGAGATCGAGACTGCCTCCCATGCCCATATCAAGCCCCATAGCGGCCTGGCGTAGATGGACTTCCAGACAGGCCGACAATTACGTCGAGGATGCACAACGAGCGCTGCACAGAGTCGGTTTCGAATGGGTTGTATTGCCCCTCCATATTCGCTCCGCTCTTCACTCTTATGCCCTCTGGGTCAGATGGGCTGCCCTCCATAGGCTGTGTCGCCTCATGGTCGTATTCATGGGGACCATCTTGACCGTGACGCGGCTGTCCCATGAGCCCCACTCTCGCGTTCTGGGGGCGTATTTTTTGCTAGCCGCGTTCGGCGGAATAGTCACTTTCTGGGCCCCAGCTCAAATGCGTCAACATCAGCTGGTGGCGGAGTGTGCTGAGGCGATCTACGCCGCTGCCGCAGCAGCGAACGCGGGCGGCAACGACCGGGCTGCGGCAATGTGGAAGGTCTCCATCAGCATGCGGTCCGTAGAGCGGGCCGTCTTCCGGGCCCGCCGCTCGCACCGCACCGTTGCACGAAGCCGACGATCTCGCCATGCCGTCCTGCGGCGGCACGCTGAACGCGTCGTGGCCACACTACGGGCCGCCGAGAACCAACTGGACGGAGACAGGCCCACCGCCGCCCTGGAACACCTCTCCGGGCTGCTCCTGCGGATCGCCGCCAGCAGCGCGGCCGGCCATACCGGCAAGCTCCTCCCGGACAGCCTCACCGAACCCCACAAGGACGACCACGTCCGCGACACCGAACTCTTGCGGATTGCCGCCGTCGTTCTCCTGACCCTGGCCGCCGTCGGCGGCGTGGTCGTCTTCAAGGTGCCCGATATCGCCGCCGTGAGCGTCATCATGGGCGTTGCCGTACTGTCCTCGATCGCGCTCTTCGGGCACGGCTGGACGCGGATGCTCAAGGTTATCGAGTTGGTGAAGCCGGGCTGAATCTCTTCCCGGCCGGGGCCGACCCCCTCTGCGTCAGTCCCGGTTGGTCTGGCAATGCCCTGAACGGTCCGGGTAGAGGTGCGTATCCTCCAGGGATCGCCCTGTGTGATCGGGAGGGGACATCAATGGCCGAGTACGCCGCCGGAGCGGACGACGGTGAAGAAGACGAGACGCCGGAGACCGGAGAGGACGCCGGGCAGAAGCGCGCGCCGTCCGACGCCGCAGCGGCGGCAGTCAGGGCTTGATCAAGTTCCGTAGGTGTCTGGTTCGGTTGTGATGCCCAGGATGTGAAGTGCTCGTTCGGGTTCGTTTCGAATCGCTCGGGTGGTTTTGGCGATGTTGTCGGATCCGAGGGTCTTCAGGACGCCGATGGCGAGGTTGCGGAGGGTTGCCATGGCGCGGGGTGCGGTGCCGGTGTGGACGGTGGAGGCGTCTTCGGCGAAGGTGACGTCCCTGATGTGGTGTGAGGAGTTCTCGATCCCCCAGTGCCCGCGGATCGCGGTGGCAAGGCCGGCGGGGCCGGTCTGGTGGGCGTCGAGGCTGGTGACGGCGTAGAGGCTCTCCCGGGTCTCGCGCTGGCCGGTTTGCTTGCGGCGGCGGTGGACACGGATGGCCAGGCGGCCGTGGGGGAAGGAGATCCCGCCGAGTTCGTCCGGGACGGCGCAGGTCTTGATCGAGCGGGACTCGCGCCTGCCGTGCCCGGTGGTGGAGGCGGTGTGCTGGACGGGAATATCGCGCCACGGCAGGTCCGCGAGCTGGCTGTGGGCGGTCGGCTGGTTGGTCTTGATCACGGCGATGTAGTGGGCCTTCTTCGTCTCGACCAGCCAGGAGACGTTCGCCTTGACCGAGTGCAGCGCGTCGAAGGTGACGACGGTGCCAGCCAGGTCCAGCGGTGCCAGGAGCGGTTGGAAATGTGTGGTTTCGTTCTTCTTCGCGCCCACTTCCACCTGCGCGAGGGTGACGACCGGGGCGTGGGTGACCGCGGAGAGCAGATGCCGGCGCTTCGCGGTCAGACGGGCTGATCCCTTGAGTGTCTTGCCGTCGACAGCGATCACACACGGCCGCCCGGACGCCGAGGGCGATGGCCTGTGGGCCGGCTCGGTGGCGACGCGGTGCCGGTCGGCGAGGTAGGCGCCCACCGCCCGGTCCAGGGCGTCACCGTCAACGGTCCCCAGCACCCGGCCGATCGTGGCCGGTGACGGAGTGCGTCGCCAGCCGAGCAGGTGACGCCGGATCCCGATCACTACCAGGAGTGCGTTCGAGGCGCGCTGGCCCCACTCGGCGAGTTCCTCGATGCTCCTCGCTCCCGACACGGCCGCACAGGCGCACACCAGCAAGATCGCGGTCAGTGAGTACCAACGGCCCCGCCGCGAGCGCGGATCGGGCACCGCATCGAGGTAGGAACGCAGATCGGCGACCTGACCGGCGTCCAGCGGACCCAGCCTCATCAGCACGGCAGGGACCGGAGAAGATATGGCAGCAGGCACGGGCCACCTCGTGATCATCGGGCGTAGGAACCACAATGATCACGAAACCCGTGCCTGCCCTGCTATCCACCCCAACCGACGACAGCCCGGCCAACCCTCACCACCCCGGAACTTGCAGCCGCCCTGCCTTGCCGTCGACAGCGATCACACACGGCCGCCCGGACGCCGAGGGCGATGGCCTGTGGGCCGGCTCGGTGGCGACGCGGTGCCGGTCGGCGAGGTAGGCGCCCACCGCCCGGTCCAGGGCGTCACCGTCAACGGGGGTCTTCGAAGTTAGGCGGGGTTGAGGTGTCCGCGGGCTCGGCGGGTGGTGACGCAGCGTGTGCGTAGGCGCTGGCTGTCGGCATTGCGGAAGCCGAATGCGTTGCGGGCGACGAGCTTGATGACGCGGTTGATGCCTTCGCTCTTGGCGTTGCTGTGGCCGGTGTCGATGAACCCGGCGATCTCGGGCCACCAGCGGTCGACGGTGGTGGCGAGGGTGCAGGCTTCGGGGATGTCTGAGTCCGCGCACCAGGTGAGGAACTTCCATCGGGCGTGGCCTACTTCTTCGCGGTCGGCGCCGGTTCGGGCCAGGGCGAGGAGGGTGCGCAGGCTCTCCTTGGCGATCCAGGCGGTCAGCAGCGTCTGCCCGATCGGCCCCTCGTCCAGCAGCGCGTTCCACATCGTGGCGAACTGCTGGTCGGTGAGGTCCTCACGGTTGCGCAGCAGCCGTCGACGGGCCTTCCATTCCGGGTCGGTGGCGCGTCCACGCCGGCCCCGGATCTCGGCGGTGGTGCGACGCCGTACAGCAGAGAGCATCTTGTTCGCGAGCTGGACGATGTGGAAGTGGTCAACGACCACGATGGCATCGGGCAGGCCGGTGCGGATCGCGGCCCGGTAGGTGGCTGACATGTCGATGGCGACGTAGCGGATGTTCTTTCTCCACTCCAAAGGGGTGGTGGACAGCCAGGCCAGGACGTCGGCGGCGGCACGGCCCTCGACCTGCCCGAGCAGGCCACCGGCCCCGAGCGCGTCGACGAACCCGGTGTGCCACCTCTCGCGCACCAGGTGCCACTTGCCGGTGTCCGCATCCTGTTCCCAGCGCGGCCGTCCGCGCCGGGTCTCGTCGACGCCCAGCACCTCCACTTCCGGCAGCGGCGCCTCGGTGACCTCGCGGGCGGCCGCGCGGAAGGCGTCCATCACCGTCGGCCAGGACACGTGCAGGTCACGGGCGGCCTGGACCACGGTGGAAGCAGCATCCCGCACCCGCAGGGCGGCAGCCCGGCGCAGCCGGCCGGTGATCCGGGCCCCGGCCGGTATCTGCCGAACCTGCTCGGTGAACGACTTCCGCTCGCATCCGGACTCCCGGCAATACCAACGCCGCTTGCACCACACGAACTCCAATCCCCGTTCTCCGTAAGGAAGATCACGTGGACGGGTGTACACGAGGCCCTTCACATGTGACGCGAACACGCCGCAGGAGGGACAGGCCCGGGCGGCTTCGTCCGCTGTGGTCAGATGCACCCGCCGGGTGCCGTCCATCAGCCGCTCAACGCTCTCGACGGCAAGGCCGTCCAAGTCGAGCAGCACCGCCGTATCGTTGTCCAAGCCCGTGGTTTCTGGTGATCAAACTGCCGGAGAACAGTCATGATCGCCGATGACCACGGACGCCCTGCACCCACGAGCCGACCACCCCCACGCTTACCCTCCGTGAGAACCCCGGAGGACGAAGGCTCACCCACCCCGCCTAACTTCGAAGACCCGTCAACGGTCCCCAGCACCCGGCCGATCGTGGCCGGTGACGGAGTGCGTCGCCAGCCGAGCAGGTGACGCCGGATCCCGATCACTACCAGGAGTGCGTTCGAGGCGCGCTGGCCCCACTCGGCGAGTTCCTCGATGCTCCTCGCTCCCGACACGGCCGCACAGGCGCACACCAGCAAGATCGCGGTCAGTGAGTACCAACGGCCCCGCCGCGAGCGCGGATCGGGCACCGCATCGAGGTAGGAACGCAGATCGGCGACCTGACCGGCGTCCAGCGGACCCAGCCTCATCAGCACGGCAGGGACCGGAGAAGATATGGCAGCAGGCACGGGCCACCTCGTGATCATCGGGCGTAGGAACCACAATGATCACGAAACCCGTGCCTGCCCTGCTATCCACCCCAACCGACGACAGCCCGGCCAACCCTCACCACCCCGGAACTTGCAGCCGCCCTGGGCGGCAGTGGCGAAGATCGTCGACAGCAGCAAGATCTACGCTGATCTCTTCAAGGACCTACAACTCGGCCCGGTGCTCCCCGAGATGAAGTGGATCTGCTGGGAATCGGAAAGGCCATCGCTGACCAGCGGACGAACGTTATCCCGTCTTCGGTCAACGCGTACGTGGCCGGCCTGCGCTCCATAACGCACATCAGCTGCACGGTCGAATGCTACGCATTATGGAAAGGAAGCTCTTCCCAGTACATGGTGTTATTTTGCTCCCCGACTGCAAATATACTGTTGGTCTGAGGGCTGAGGACTGGGTTAGCTTGGTGAAAGCGACGCTTCGAACACTCACGCCCGGGAAGTTGGCTGCAGCACGGCTCAGGTTGGGAGTTGCCGCCTTAGAGAAGGGGGAATTACCGCGTACATGTGCGGAATGCCGAAGTACTCGTCTTCACCTCCAACTGTCGGGTCGGACGTCATCGCACGTCCAACCGCCACGATCCCCGCGCCGGCCGCGACACTGGCTGGCCGCTAGGTAGGGCGCCGGGCCGGGCGCAAGAGGTTGGGGTTCTCGCGGCCTCCTGGGACGCGGATGATGACGACGAGACATGGATCGGATTCGCCGGCGCGCTGGACGGGTTCGATCCAGATGCTGGAGAAGAGGTTGGCCGCGCCCTCAGCTCCGACCGTTTTGTCGAGGGCGAGCAGGATGGCGAATCCGGCATTGGTGTTCTGGTATTCGGTGGCCTGCGCGACGTATTCACGCAGGGCGGTTTCGCTGGCATCGTCTTCTTCGATCTTGCATTCGACGTTGAATTGAACAGCGCCGAAGGATACGAGGATGTCTGTTCTTCCGCCCGCCTTGTCGATGACCTCCGAGTTGACGACTCCGAAGAGGGCCGAGAACTGCAGCACTTCTCGGTAGTGCTGGTGGAACAGAGCTTCGTCTACTTTTTGCTTCTTGCCGTCCTTGTCGCGCGTTCGAAGGTACTCGGTGTAGGAGCCTCCCATCTTCCGGCCGATGTCGTAGCACAGGTAGGCGTAGCGGATCGTGGTCTCAAGGAGCGTTGTGAACTCGTCTGAGACGCCGGGAAGCCAGTCGGGGGAATTCTTCAGCTGGCGCAGGAGCCGGGCTTTGAGACGACCGTACTTGGGGTCGGCGATGGCCTCGCGGACGTCTTCGTGTGTGCGCAGCCCAAGCTCCAAGCGGTCAAGGACATGCTCGGGCGTCTGCTCAACGAACGCAGTGAAGTCCTCGGAGAGTTGATGTGCCAGCCGCTGCCAGCGTCGTGCTTTTCCCGGATCACCCGCCCGCTGACTGGTGGCGTTCTCGGTGCTCTTCGTGCGGTGGAGGAGGGCGGCTTGGAGCCGCTGGGCCGCGGGGTCGTCGCGGAGCTCCTCGTCGTGGGCCACAGCGTGCTGGAGAAATCGCTGCCGGTGCTCGTGCTGGAGGAAGGTGTCTTCGATGACGGGCACCACCAGGGTCTCCACGGCGGCGGCCGCAGGGGCGTCCGTGAGTACGGCGACCGTGTTGTGCGCGGTGTATACGCGGAGCAGCGCCGTGAGAATGTCGTGCCCCTCGCCGTACCAGGGGTCGTCGGGTGCAAGGTGCGCAGCCGCGCCGTCCAGGAGGACGGTGAGTTCCGACCAGGCGAACACGTCGTTCTGGCGAGGGCGTGCCCAGGCTGGTGTGCGTGCGCGGTAGCGGTAGTCCCGGTAACGGTGCAGGGTCTCGCGCAGGGTGGCTGCGGCTGCGTGGACGCGCGTGGGTGCATCGGGGGCCGACAGGCCAAGGACAGCTTCGATTGCGCAGTGGTAGAGCTGGGCGTCCAGGCGGTCGGGGTCGAGAGTGATCAGCTCGGCCAGCCGGTCCTGAGTCTTGCGGAGTTGCTCGGCCATGGGGTCGTACTGGTCCTGTTCCAGGGCCTGGCGCAGGTCGCCGAGAGCGAGTTCGAAGGTGGCGTCCCGGCATGTGTGGTCGAGCATCAGGCAGCGTTCGAGGGCGTCACGCAGGCCGGCGCCGGGATGGTGTGCGTCGAGGACGCCAAGAAGGCGGGGGAGGCGGGTGGCCATGGCCTCGGGAAGGGTGGCCGGGTCCTCGGTTGCTTCGTCCATGGCGCCCAGGAGACGCGCGGCCTTGGTGACGCCGGCCAGGGTGAGCTGGACAAGACAGTCGGCGGCTTCCACTCCTATGAGTGCCACGGCCAGGTCGTCACCGGCATCCTGGGCTTCTTGGAGGCGGCCGAGTAGCACGCGGGTCAGCGGCAGGCCAAGTTCACGTGCCAGGGCAGGGCGGCTGGCGAGGACGTCGGTGGCACTGGCGAAGGCAGCATGGTTGCTGTTGGTCCTGAGGCCTGCCAGGACGGCGTCGTAGAGCGGCTTGCACGCTTCGGTACCGAAAGCCTCGAGGTGGTGCGCGGTCGCCTGGATGAGGTGATGAAGAAAGGGTCCTTCGCTGAGGTGGTCCGCGGCGGCGAGGACAACGTCGAGGCTTCCGAGGTCCTCCACCGTCGGCCCGGCACGCAACTGAGGGCCTGAAGCCTGGGCGGCCCACTGGGTGAGGCGCTCATCGATGAACTGCACGATGCCCTCCACCTCTCCCGTCGCTGGATACTCCTGATGGCCTGGTCTAGAAGAGCTGGCGCTTGCCGAGGCCGGTCACGGTACGGTCCTCGGGGTAGAACTCCCAAACGGCGTCGTCGATCGACGTGATCACGATCTGGATGCCGGGGTCGTCTGCCGCGGTCTCGTAGAGCGTCTTGATGCATTGGCGGGCGTTGTCGTGGGAGAGCTCTTCGGCTGTGGGCGCGTCGATGAGCAGCAGACCGGGGTGGGACATGATGCCGCGCTTGCGACCCACTTTGATCATTCCGATGATGGCCGCGATCCGCATGCGTAGTCGGTCGGTTGGGCTGAACGCGCTGAACGGGTGCTTTTTGCCGGTCTTGCGGGCGTTGAGGTGTCCCGCGAGGTTGAGGTCGACGCTGGTCAGGTTGGCCACACCGAGGTCGTGGGCGATGCGGACGATCTCACCGTTCAGTTCCGTGAACAGGGCCTTGCTGTGGTCGGCGACGACCTGTGTCAACGCAGAGGCGGCCGCCTCCAGAATTGTGTCGCTGTCGGCAGAGCCGTCCTCGGTATCCGAGGAGCTCGTTGTCGCAGTGACGTAGTCGCCTACCACCTCCGGCAGGCCCGTCCCGTTGCCGGTGGCGACGGCCAGGGCTCCACGCAGTTGGTAGACGGACTCCCGTGCGGATTCGAGACGGGTGTACCAGCTGCCGGAGCGTGCCGCGGAAAGGCGGGCATTCACCAGGTCATAGGCGGCGCGGCTGCTCTCGCAGGCCGCCGTGTTCCTCGCCACGCTCTGCCGGGCAGTGTCCTCGGCTGCGCGGGAGGCGTTTACACGCTCCTCCAGCCGAAGGCGCAGCGCCGCGCGCGTCTCCGGGTCGTCCTGAACCTCCGGCAGGGGGCTTGCGCACACCGAGCACCGGTGGTCGCTCTCTTCTGCGGTACGGCGGGCATCGTCGATCTCGTGATCGCAACGCGGGCAGGACTCCGGCTCAAGCGCCCCAAGCAGGAGCCGCGCTGCGCTGCTTTGCTCGGCCCGGCGGAAAGCCTTCTCGTCCTTCAGGCGGGCCTTACGCGCCGCGGCGTGGCCTTCTTCAGCCGCCTGGAGCCCAGCCTGGTCGCGGGCGACCTGGCGAGCAGCGGCATCGACGTCGGCGAGCAGGCCGGTCAGGTCGGGCTGGTCCGTTTCCAGCGCCGTCACCTTGTCCTCGGCGGCCCTGAGTGCATGGCGCAGCGGCTCAGTCTGCTGCTCGCGGGCCTGCGCGTCCTCGCGAGCCCGGCGCTGGACCCGGTTGCCCTCCTGGGTGTCCTTCTTGCGAGCTGTGGTGACCTGGGTCAATTCGGACGCGTAGGGCACGTCGAGGAAGAGCTGCATCAGCTTTACTGGCAGCTGGTTGTGGCCTGTCGGGCCCAGCAAGATGCTGGAATTGCCTGCGTTCAATGCAATGGCATAGAAATAGCTCGCCCAGCCGTGAATGTCCTCCCTGCTGTCGCGGTTGCCGTCCGCATCCTTTGGAGCGCCCGCCTCGGCCGTCCAGAGCGGCAGCGGCCGCAGCCCCAGACGGTCGAGCATGAATCGGTCGATGAGCGCCTTGACGCCGTCGGGTTCAGCGCTGGCTACCACGCGTACCCCAGGACCGGTCTCCTGGGAACCGATAAGCGCCGTGAGGTGCTCGAGGGCGTCGGCGCTCAGTAGCCGGCAGCTGGGACGGTCAGGTTTGTCGAAGGTCAGGCGGATGGAGGCAGCGACGCCGGCGACCTCAACATCCGCGCGCACATAGGAGAACCAGCCCACCGTCTCTGGTCGCTTGAAGGCGCCGAACCCGTCTCCGCGCAGGGCATAGCTCAGCGCCCACAGAAGGCTCGACTTGCCGGCGTTGTTCAGGGTGCTGGCGATCGCCCACGGTCCTGGCCCCAGCGTCATGTCGCTGGTGAAGGCGCCGTCGTTGTCGTCCGTATCGGTTTTGGTGCCTTCGCAGTACAGCCGGTGCACGACCAGTTGCCGACGCGCGGGCAACGGGCTGGTCAGCTGGATGCCGTGGGCCGACAGGACCTCGCGGACTCTCTTCACGTCAGCGGACGGCACTCGGGCGGCGATCTGCTCGTACAGCTCGCCGTCGGACGGGACCGGCAAAGGCTCTGTGGTCACGCGGCATCCCCCTGTTCTGCCTGCTCTACTTCGGCACGCAACCGGGCGAGGCGCGCGCGGGCCCGGTCGGCAATCGACGGGATGACCTCGTTCAGCGGGGTCTGGGCATAGTCGCGCTGCAGGTACTGCCGTTTGCGCAGTGCCAGAGCGGAGTGCCCGGTGGCTTCGGCCAACGCCCGGACAAGGCGAGCGCGCTCGGTGTACCAGGCCAGGACAGAGAACTGCTCCGTAGCCTGCTCGGCGAGATCGCGGCCCTTTGCCGTGAGGTAGTAGTTGTCCTGGAGGACCCGGCCGGTGGCGCGTCGCGGCACAACGAGGACCAGCCGCGGGGCGGCCAGGACGCTCATCGCCTGGTCGATGTACTCGAACGCCCCGAACAGATAGCGCAGCATTGGGATGGCGCAGATCTCCGGCTCGTCCGAATCCAGGATGCGGCCGGCCAGTTCCAGGTTGATGGCTTCCTTCTCGCGCTCACGTTCGTAGTCGTTGAGAAGCTCATCGGCCATGTAATCCGGGTTGCGCAGCCAAAAGTCCAGCTTCTGCAGCCGGCCCTCAGCGCGCAGCACAGCCACCGCATCCTTCGGCGCGGCCTGCTGCTCTGCTTCGTTCAACGGATCGGACACCGCTGCGATGAGCAGCAGCAGCCGAATCGCGTCGGAGAAGCGATCCCCCTCGTCATCATCCACTCACACACCGTAATGACTCGTGGTGTGATTGATCAATGCCCCTGCACTGACCGCTCAGGTCCTGTAGACAGCGCTTCGGATGGCCTGGTCGACCTGGCGGTCATCCGCCAGTTCGAAGAGGTGCTGTGCTCCCTCCGGTTGGGCGCGCAGCGCGGAGGCAACGACACTACGGCGCACCGGTGAGCAATGAGACCCCGTTGGCTGGTAGAGACGTAGTGCCCCAGGTCGACGAGGTTCTGGCCGCGACCCTGACTGCTCAGGGCGAGCCGGGCGTACGGGCGTTGGCGCTGCTGGGGGATGCGCGCCGGATCCTGGTCGGCAGCTTCCTTGAGCGGCCGGCCGAGGTCGTGGAGTCCTGCCTGCGGGTACGGCGGATGCCCTGCTGAGCACATCGCCTTGCGTAGTGACACCCGAGACTCAGGCTGTCACGGGGAGAACCGCTCCGGACGGAAGTCCGCGAGCAACTCATCTTTCTTCCCGCTGAGAATCTCTGCAGCAAGCAGCCGGCCGATAACCGGCCCGAGCGTGATGCCGCTGTGAGAAACGGCCTCGTAGTAGCCCGGCACAGACGGCAGCGCTCCCACCGAGGGAAATCCGTCGGCAGGGATGGGGCGGTTGCTCACCCGTGTCTGTGTGACGCGGGCGCTGCCGAGTTCGGGCACGACGTGCCGCGCCGATTCCTGGAGCAGCCGTCCGAGTTCCGCTGGATCTCGGCCCGTGCTGATGAGCGCGTCGATCTCGCGACTGTGGAGGACCACCGACGCGTCTCCGTCAGGACGGATCTCGATGTGAGGGGCGTGCATGGCCCGGTGGACCGGGACCTGAGCGCAGTCGAGCCGGGTGACGACGCCGGGTTCCCGACGCATCGGCAAGTGCCGCGCGATGAGCCCGGCGACCTGGGAGGCACTGGGACCTGCTGCGTTCACGACGGTGTCGACGTCGAGACGGCTCCCGTCGGACAGAGCAACGGTCCGGATGCACCCGTCGGCACCGGTGCCGACGGCACAGACCGCGACGCCGGAGTAGAGCTCGGCGCCGGACGCAACGGCCTGTCCGACCAGGCGGCCGACGAGATGACGTCCGTGCACCCAGGCTTCGTCTGGGTAGTACCAGACGGGAACCTCGCCGCGCATCGTGAGAGCGGGTTCGAAGCGACGGCGCACCTCGGCTCCCGTGCACACCTCGACCCGGTAGTCCCAGTCGGTCAGCAGTTCAGAGGTTTTCAGGACCTTCGCCTCGGCTACGGGATCGTCTGCCCAGCGCAGGTGGCCGCTGGGATGCCACCACGAGTCTGGCCCGATTTTCGCCGCAAGCTCACGATAAGTCGCCATGCCCGCCACGTTCAGGTCGAAGTACGACTTGCGCACGGTCTTGTTGCTGGCGTTGACCCACGAGAAAGACCAGTTCGTGACGCCTTCGCCTGGCTGGCCAGCATCAATGAAGACCACCTTGGCCCCGTGCCGGGTCAGGTTCCAGCCCACGCTGGCGCCGATGATGCCCACTCCGATGACAGCCACACGGTTAGGCCGCTTCACGCATCCGCACTTCACGAACGCCCCCTTCCCAAATCATCGGCGAACTGCCGTTTTTGACCGACCCGCCACCGCCTGCCCGGCTTCAACACCGCTCAACAGTCCCTTCCGCCCAGCGTTGGCGATACCCCGCGAGGCCCACGAAATGTGAAAGGCACTTACCCGGCCGACAGCGTCGTGCAGACCCTCGGCCGGCGCAGCCGAGCCCGGGGCCAGTCGACGATGGCCGCGCAGAGGCGGGGGTCGGTGAAGGTCTTGGTCCAGCCGCTGAAACTCTCGTTCGAGGCGATGGCGACGCTGTTCTTCTCCTCACGCTCCGTCAGAACCTGGAATAGCCGTTCAGCCGACGTTGCGCTCCGGGCTCTGCGCCGCCGCGAGGGCTGAGGACCGCCCTTCCCGATGACGTGGGCTGGTGCGGCCCGGGGGGTACGACCCCCCGGGCCGCACCGTGTCAACGGTGCCGGGGGTCGGGAAACCAGAGTCTGCAGGTACGCCACGGCGTCCTTCTCCTGGCCACCGGCGAGAGCATCGGCGTGCCAGGCGGCGGTAGTCGAACAGCGAATGGCTTCCACGCACTGTGCTTCGCCCCCTGTCGACTTTGCAGGACCTCTGCGACGATCTGCCAATGGTCGACAGAGATCGTTCGGCGCTGCGCTCGTCAGTCGGTGAAGCCGTTGCCCACCTGGCCTCGCTGACCCACAAGGAACTCACAGCGGCCTTCGGACAGCTGGCCATGCCTCAGGTGCCTGATAGTGCTGGGAACAAGCGTGAGCGGATCGAAGAGAGCTTCCGCCAGGTTCCCGATAGTGAGCTACCTCAGCTCGCACAACGTGCCATGGACCGCAGAAGTCTCCACTTGAGTCCCTCGGTCCGCTTCCACCTCGAGGACCTGCTGTGGGAAGAGAACGACCCACCCGAGATACCCAAGAAGATCCGCCGCGAACTGGCGCGCGCCCTCACCCTCTCGGAGCTGGCGCAGCACCAGGACCCCTTCATGGAATTGCTCGACCGTCTCTGGCTCGCTGAGGAGCCGGGCATCGATTTCAGTTCGCTGGTGAACGGATTTCGGCCGGCGGTGACGCTGAGGGACAGGGTCGAGCGCCATGTTTTCCGGGTCTTCGAAGTTAGGCGGGGTGGGTGAGCCTTCGTCCTCCGGGGTTCTCACGGAGGGTAAGCGTGGGGGTGGTCGGCTCGTGGGTGCAGGGCGTCCGTGGTCATCGGCGATCATGACTGTTCTCCGGCAGTTTGATCACCAGAAACCACGGGCTTGGACAACGATACGGCGGTGCTGCTCGACTTGGACGGCCTTGCCGTCGAGAGCGTTGAGCGGCTGATGGACGGCACCCGGCGGGTGCATCTGACCACAGCGGACGAAGCCGCCCGGGCCTGTCCCTCCTGCGGCGTGTTCGCGTCACATGTGAAGGGCCTCGTGTACACCCGTCCACGTGATCTTCCTTACGGAGAACGGGGATTGGAGTTCGTGTGGTGCAAGCGGCGTTGGTATTGCCGGGAGTCCGGATGCGAGCGGAAGTCGTTCACCGAGCAGGTTCGGCAGATACCGGCCGGGGCCCGGATCACCGGCCGGCTGCGCCGGGCTGCCGCCCTGCGGGTGCGGGATGCTGCTTCCACCGTGGTCCAGGCCGCCCGTGACCTGCACGTGTCCTGGCCGACGGTGATGGACGCCTTCCGCGCGGCCGCCCGCGAGGTCACCGAGGCGCCGCTGCCGGAAGTGGAGGTGCTGGGCGTCGACGAGACCCGGCGCGGACGGCCGCGCTGGGAACAGGATGCGGACACCGGCAAGTGGCACCTGGTGCGCGAGAGGTGGCACACCGGGTTCGTCGACGCGCTCGGGGCCGGTGGCCTGCTCGGGCAGGTCGAGGGCCGTGCCGCCGCCGACGTCCTGGCCTGGCTGTCCACCACCCCTTTGGAGTGGAGAAAGAACATCCGCTACGTCGCCATCGACATGTCAGCCACCTACCGGGCCGCGATCCGCACCGGCCTGCCCGATGCCATCGTGGTCGTTGACCACTTCCACATCGTCCAGCTCGCGAACAAGATGCTCTCTGCTGTACGGCGTCGCACCACCGCCGAGATCCGGGGCCGGCGTGGACGCGCCACCGACCCGGAATGGAAGGCCCGTCGACGGCTGCTGCGCAACCGTGAGGACCTCACCGACCAGCAGTTCGCCACGATGTGGAACGCGCTGCTGGACGAGGGGCCGATCGGGCAGACGCTGCTGACCGCCTGGATCGCCAAGGAGAGCCTGCGCACCCTCCTCGCCCTGGCCCGAACCGGCGCCGACCGCGAAGAAGTAGGCCACGCCCGATGGAAGTTCCTCACCTGGTGCGCGGACTCAGACATCCCCGAAGCCTGCACCCTCGCCACCACCGTCGACCGCTGGTGGCCCGAGATCGCCGGGTTCATCGACACCGGCCACAGCAACGCCAAGAGCGAAGGCATCAACCGCGTCATCAAGCTCGTCGCCCGCAACGCATTCGGCTTCCGCAATGCCGACAGCCAGCGCCTACGCACACGCTGCGTCACCACCCGCCGAGCCCGCGGACACCTCAACCCCGCCTAACTTCGAAGACCCTGTTTTCCGCAACCGTGGGGACTGGACGACAGAGGAGCTCTTCGCGAATCTCCGGGTGTTCGAGGCAGGGGACGCCAGATTCGCCCGCTTCCTGGAGGGCCTGGTGTCAGCAGACGTCCTCCTGGATGAGCACGCACAAGAGGCAACAGCCACCCTGATCAATACGCATCTTCGCCCCGCGGGGATCGAGTTGCGGCAGACCGGCAGCGATGGCGGCTATCCCCTCTTCACCATGGTGTCGACACGGTGGCACGGTACCCGGCGTCCGAAGAACATCATCTTCGCTTCTCGCGTCAAACCAGACATCCGCTTTCGATCATCCGTAGACAACGACATCGAGATCGTCGGGGGACACGCGGACGACACCCTCGTCTACGACCGGTACGTCCCCGCCGAGGGCCTGCGATGGCATCACCTGCACGCCTGGTGGCAGGACACCCACCCGACGAGCAGCGACACCGACTTCAGGGGAGACCTCTACAAGCGACTCCTCAAGAGCCTGCCCGAGAACTCTCCAGGCCAGAGGAACTTCTTCTCCGCATACCACCACCTCCTCGGTCCCTCTCCCGACGATCCGGCCCTCCTGCCCGAGGTGTGGCTCCACTGGGACCACAAAACCGTCCGCGAGCGCGGACCAGAAGCATTGCTGCGCTCACGGATGGATTTCCTCCTACTGCTGCCACACGGGCAGCGAGTAGTCATAGAAGTCGACGGCTCACAGCACTACACCCGTGATCGTGGCCGGACACCTGACACCGGCAAGTACGCAGAGATGGTCGCCGCAGACCGCGACCTCAAGCTCAGAGACTACGAAGTGTTCCGCTTCGGCCACGACGAACTCGCACGACCGGAGGATGCGAAAGCACTTCTGCAACAGTTCCTTCCAGAGATGTTCCGCCGCTTCAAGGTGAACCGCTGACGACTCATGGCCCGGTCCGGAGCCGCAACCAGGTTCCCGCAGCCCCGTTCGGAGAGTCCACCGACGCGATAACCGCGGACGGGTTCGCGTTCCCGCACGGGCAGATGCGATTCGGGAAGGCCAGCCCGGTCCTTACCAGTGAACAGAGTCACGTGCTCAGCTGGCGCGGGACACCATGCTGCTCTGGGCCGCTTCCAGTACAGAGAGCCAGGAGGTGACGTTCGGCTTGCGCCGCAGGAGAGCTCTGCGCTCGCGCTCGGTCATGCCGCCCCACACACCGAACTCGATACGTTCATCCAGGGCCTCGGCCAGGCACTCGGTGCGCACCGGACACCTTGCGCATACCGCCTTGGCCTGCTTCTGGCGTGGACTGTCCGCGAACAGGTCGTCCGCGTCGGAACTGCCACAGGCGGAGTTCTCTCGCCAGTCGGCCTTCGTACTCGTCATGACTTCGCCTCTCCCCCGTGACCGTTCAACCATAGTGCGCTGATGAAGGTGCCATCCCTGCTCACCTCCGGGCCGTCGTCGTGTGCACGGTGCGCCAACCTTGCCCCGCTCGACTGATTTACGCCCTTGACCCTGAGCGCGCCCGTGACCCCGAACGCGGTTACCGCCACGCGTGAACCCGCCCTGCACGACACTCTGCCCGCCAGCCGTGACACCGCTGAATACCTCTCGCGTCGACCGGCAGCCGAAGTACGAAACTCACGACTCGATTTTCATCGGCCGTTGTCGGACTCCAAGGCATGTTTCGCATGAGCTGCGGTAATGCGTCGCGTAGGAGTCCGGGACGTTGAGCTTCCCATGCAGTCCCAGACAACGGACGAAGAGCTGCCCCCAGCCTTGGCTGAGGGCAGCTCGTATGTATCAGGAGTGGACTTCCTCGACGTCGGGGTCCTCGCCGCTCTTGGCACCCATCCCAGAAGCGGGAAGCTGCTGCCGCAAGGGAGGGCGGCGTGGGTCTTGACCAGATCGCCCCCGTGGAAGACCTGGACCATGGTGGCGGTGGAGCGAACGTCGACCTTGCGGCCGATCAGCTTCCACGGCACTGAGTAGAGGGTGCGGCCGACCTTGATGTGGATGTCCGGTCTGACCGCGGCGGTGGACCAGCAGGCCAGCACGAACGGCTTGTCCGGCAACGGCAGCAGGGCTTTGGCCTCCACCGCCTCGAACACCGACAGCGGACTCGCGCCGCCCAGCGGGCGGCACTGCCGGCGACCGGCCGTGCCGGCCGACCACGTCAGGGCCTCGGCCTGGAAGTGCTCGGTTTCGCACGTGGGTGTCATGCGGTCAGAAGCGTTCCCACCAGTCGAGAATGTGGATCAGCAGCCACGTCCCGATGATCGGGATGGCGAAGTACGCCAGCCAGAACAGGGGCAATCGGTTGGCGTTCTTTGACATGGAAGCTGGCGGCATCGGGTCCGGTCGTTTGTACTTCAGATCATCCATCCTGCGCAGGAATGCCAAGTGGTCTTCACCCGGCCGCGCTGTCTGGTCCTCGGCCTCACGGTTGCCGCGCTCGCGTTGGATCTGCCGCTGGTAGGCCTCGTGCATGAACTGTTTGCGTCGTCTCGATGTCACGGCGGTCCCCCTGTCCGACGGTGATTGGGGCTGCTCGGTGATCTGCCGGGCGGTGCGCCATACGGCTTTCAGCGTACGAGCGCAGGGCTACTCCTGCGTGGGTTCCGGACGGAAGGCCTGCGCAATCATTGCTTACGGCTCCCAACTCGAACTGCACCAAGGCGTTGTGGAGGCGGCTTCACGTAGACGGTCAGCTGTCGAACCGGGACGGCCGAGTGCCGGCTTCGTGGGCGCGGCACCAGGCGTTGTGGAGTCGGCGCCCGCGGCGCAGCTGCCAGCGTTCGCCTTGGCAGCGCGGGCAGGCGCCGCGGCGGTCGGCCTTGCGTGCTACAGGTCGCCGAGGACTTCTTTGCGGGCAGCCTCGGCTTTGCGGTTGAGGGCGTTGGTCATCCGTACGGCGGCGATGGTGGAGAGAATGCCAAGCCCCACGAACAGCACCTGAGTGATCACGCTGACGATGTGCACGTCCTTCGTCGCGTTCGCTACCCCCAGGCCAACGAACCCGCCGCACGCCCATGCGAACCAAATCCGGAACTTCTCTACGCGCACGGCCTTCTGTATGTCGCCGTAGCTCATCGCGTCCCCCCTTGTCGTGTATGAGATCGCAGGATGCCGCGAGCAGCTCCCCGCCGTGTCGAAGTTGATCCAGCCGTGACCTCGCCAGTGGAGCACCCATCGGCCCTTCGGTACGCGCGCGCTCGGCCAGGCCAGGCCGATACACGCCCCCCATCACGGCGCGGTATGCGTCGTCCGCGACGAAGACGTCCAGGACCACGGCAAGCCGATCGCCGCGGTTCATACCCGCCTGCCTTCTTTGTGCTGAACGATGTGGGCATTCGCGGCCGCCATGCAGGCCTGCCAGCCTGCCCGGTCGAGCCACGAGGAACGGCCGATGAGGAGACTCAACCCGTTCCGCCCACACGGGCCGTACCAGGCAGCCCAACACGACGGATGGCGCCATGCTGAGCATGTTCGACGGCTTTGCGACGGCAGCAGTGACTTCCTCGACAGGCTCGACCCCGCGGTTCGCGCGGAAGATGAGGAAGCGCTGACCGGTTGTGTCCCCCGTCGTGGTCTAGCCGATCAAGCTGGCGGAATTCCCAGGTCGCGGTGCGAATCGCCCTCGACGAAAGCCCCGTTGGACTTCACCGAGCCAGGACCAGCGGTGATCGCCAGTCGGCCCGCATCAGCACGCACCGGAGACCTCCGAAGCGGAGGCGCCAGACCGTGATGGGGACACGACCCCCTCGTTGGCTCGCGGCCTATCCGCTCGGCGAACCGCCGGACGGCGGAGCCGGCGTTCTACTCGTGACGTCTCGGCAATTCGGGAGGATCTCTCTGCGGCTTTCGGCGCTCCTCTCGCTGACGGCCGCCGGGCGACGATGCTGCGCCCCGCGGCTGACCCGTCCCCCGGCCTGGCCTCGGCGCGCGGTCGGCGACTTCACGAACGACGTGCCGCCGGGGAGTCCTGGCCCCGGCGCGCCTCCCCTGGTTAGCGCGTGCCGGACGCCAAGGGGTACATGAGGGCATCTTGCCTCATTGTCAGTGCTCGCATTTACTCTCCTATCCGACATATAGGTCACCGGTCGGGAGGTCTTGTGAGCATCGCGGCGGTAGAAGATCTGGCAGGTGGCAGCGCGCCGGACTGGGTGGTGGAGGGCTGGGCCAACGCGGGAATGGCCGCTGGCGATCCCGCACGGGTGGTTGGGTACGTGCTCAGCCCCCTGCGCGGGCAGTACCTGGCGATCATGGATGTACTGGAGCAGTCGGTCGACCATCTGACCCCCGCGGAGGTGCGCGCGGCGCTCGCCGAGCAGGGGGCGGAACTTCCGCTCGCGACGGTGACCGCACGGCTGCGCGCGCTGAGCGATACGTTTCTGGCCGCTTCGGGCCGGCCGGACTCGGAAGTCGAGCGCTGGCACGAGCTGAACGGGGCGCGCTGGCGTTACAGCGCCACACCGCGGGGACGGCAGATGCAGCGACTGTGGACGCAGCTGGCCGGCGACGGTCTCGTGCCTCGGGAGATCCCGATGGACGGGCTGTCCAGGATTCACCAGGCGCTGGCCGCCATGCACGACGATCACGCGTCGGACGCCGCCCTGTCGGAGCTGGCGGGGCAGGTGTTCGTCGAGCACGACCATCTCGACGGGGCGCTGGTGGGCCAGGCGGACATGCTGGCGCAGTTGGCCGACCGGTTCGATCTGGACCTGGAGGCGACGGGTGAGCTGAAGCAGATGATCCTGGAGTACGCCACGCATGTGGTGGTCCACCTGAATACGGCCGTCATCCGGATCCACGCGGAGCTTCGCCGGCTGCGCCCGCGGTTCGGCGAGCTCGCGGCGGCGCGACGCGCGCAGTCTCCGGCCGGGGCGCTGGTGGCTCGCGGGGTGCTGGCGCCGGCACGGGGGCTGCGGGCGGAGGACTGGGACCATCTCCTCGGGTGGTTCTCACCCAGCACAGGGAAGGCAGCGCGCTTCGGGCTCCAGTTGGTGCGGGCGATCCCGATGCTCCACGCCAATCTCCTGCGGCACCAGAGCGTGGGCGGGCCTGCGACGCTGCGGGCGCGGGCCCTGTCGCTTGCCGTGGCCTGTCAGGATCCGCACCACGGCCGGGCGGTGCTGCGCCAGGCACTGGCTGACCGGCCGTGGACGAAGCTGCACACGATCGCGGAGTCCGACATGGGCGAGGTCGTGTCCTGGCACGAGGGCCCCCGGGTCGCGGCGCTGGCGATGCTGCGTGCCACGGGGCAGAGCTCTGCCCGAGGGGCTGTGACCGGGCGCAAGCCGCGTGACGAGAGCGAGGCGGTCCTGCGGCGGGCGGAGCGCGAGGCCCGGCACAGTGCCGCGGTAGCGGAAGTGCTGGCAGGAGCGGTCCCGTTGTCAGAAGACGCCTGCCGGCTGGCGCTCAGGGCGGTCATGGCCGCCGTGCGGGCGCCGGAAGTGACGGTGGGGCGCGTCGGACAGGCACAGGGAGTCGGGTGCACGCTCGTGGCCGCTCCCGGAGTGGTGGGGCGCGTGGACGGAGTGCGGTGGTCGGTACTGGTGCGAGGACGGAAGGTGCTGTTCCATTCCCCGGCTGCTGTCATGGCAGGGAGAGTCCCTGCGGGCCGCAGGGCCGCGCCGGCACCTGTGGATGTCCTGGTCGAGGCATCCCGGTGAGGGGTGTCCTCGGTGGGATGCCGGGCCGGCCGTTGGTCGAAGACGAGCAGGACGCTGTCGCAGCGCTGGTGCGACGGCTTCGGGCGCAGACCTGGCTGGTGGGTGGGCGCGACGACGAGCTCATCGAAGCGGTGCACCGACATGCCGCGGCGGTGCGGGCATTGCTGGAGGCAGTGGGCTGTGCGCTGACCGTCGAGCCCGACCTGGTGCGCGTGCACGTCCCCGTGGAACCCGTCGCGCTGATGTCCGGCGGCGATGCCCCGCAGGGAGTGTGGTTCTGGCTGACGGTCGCCGTGCTGGAAGGCCTGCATCCCAAAGTCCCACTGGGGCAACTGGTGGGCGCCGTGCGCGCGGCCGCGGCGGAGGCGGAGATCCCGGTGACGCAGTCGCTGCCCGAGTTGCGTGCGCTGGTGGCCGGTCTGCGCATGCTCTGTGAGCGCGGAGTGCTGAGCGAACTCGAGGGCCGCGTCGACGAGCTGATGGACGGCGCGCAGGATCCGCCTGTGCTGCTGCAGATCCACCATGCCCGTCTGCTGCACCTGTTGCCGCGCAACGTGCCGGTGGACGATGAGGGGCAGTGGGCCTGTGACCCTGGCCAGGATCCACAGGGTTGGCTGAATTCGCTGGTGCGTCCCGACGACGAGGCGGTTCGGGTGTGCGGCATGCTCGCCGACCGGGCCGTCGTTCACGTCTGCGACCTGGACGACGCGGAGCGGCAGTGGTTCAGCACCGCTCTGGCCCGCGAAGGGTCCGGGGTGGCGCAGGCGTTGGGACTGCATCTGGAGCACCGGCTGGAAGGCGCGGCGCTGGTGATGCCCGAGGAGATCTGCGATGCCCGGGGGCTGGGATCGTTCCGTTTCCCTCACCGCCAGCAGGGCGGCTGCGGCACCGTCCGGCACGCCACCCTGCTCCTCATCGACTATCTGACCGGTGAGGGCGAGCGGGGCGGGGCGGACGCACCGGGCGAGGGCTGGTACGGCGCCGCCGCTTCCTCGGTGGTGCGCCGCCTGGGTGAGCTGGCGGTACGGCACACGAGGTGGCGGGGAGAGTACCGGCAGCGACCCGAGCAACTGGCCGGTCAGATCCGGACGCTGCTCGAAGAGGCCGACCTGCTGCGTGTGGCCACGAGCTATGAGGACTGGTGGTGGCTGTCCCCCGCGGCGGCGCGCTGGACGGTCATCGCTCACGACACGCAGCCCGCTAACTCCCTGAACAGTGCCGTATCAGGAACGGAGACGCCATGAGCCGGTTGAGTATCCCTGCCCGGTGGTCCGACCGGTGGTGTCTGGCCGGCGCGGGGGTGGAGAACGTCGGGCAGTTCCCCCGGGAGGTCCTCGACTGTCCCTCGGGCCGGATCCTGGTGACCGGTCCGAACGGCACGGGCAAGACCACCCTGCTGGAAAAACTGTGCCCTCACCTGCTGGACCCCACCACGGTGCAGCACCTCAGCTCGGGGAAGAACCGGAGCACCACGCTGGAGTCCCTGATGAGATACGGCAGTTCGGGACGGCGCCGGGTCGGCTATGTGTGGCTGAGTTTTCGCCCGCCCCAGGCAGGTCCGGATACCGGCACCGGCATCGTGCACTACGGCCTGCGTCTGGACTACGCGCAGGGCACCAGCCCGTCTGTGACGCGGGCTGGTTTCCGGATGCCCCTCGTACCGGGTTCGGACGTCGACGATCTGAGCACGCTCAGCATCGAGGCGTTCACGCAGTACGTCACCGGGCACGGCGGCACGGTCTTCGACAGCCTGGACGGCTACGTGGCCGATCTCGCCGACCGTGTCTTCGGCTGTGCTCCCGCCCGGCTCCAGCAGATCGCCCGGCGTATCAAGAAGGTGCGCAACCCTGGTCTGCTCGCCGACCTGACGCCGCTTCAGGCCGAGCAGGAACTGCACGAGGTCCTGCCGCGCGTCAGCCCCGAGGTCCTGCGTGTGACCCGGCAGGCGCTGGCCGCCGCCGAGGCCACCCGCGCACGGTACGTGCGGGCTGGGAAGACCTCTGCCCTCCTCCAAGACCTCTCTTCGGCCTGGCTGTACGCCTGCGCACGCACGGTACTGAGCGAGACGGAGGACGCCCTGGCCCACACAGCGGTCCTTCTGCAGGCCGAGGGTGAGATCAAGGACGCGAACGCGCACGCCGAGGCTTCGGGGCGCACGCGTACCGAACTGGCGGCGCTCGTCGACCAACTCGACGTGGCGGAGCGGGAGACGGCCTCGCGCGCACAGGCCCTGGAACGGGATGCGGCTTCCAGCGATGTGGCCCGTGCCCGCGAGAAGGCCGAGGCAAGCGAAGCGCGGCACCAGCAGAGCGAGGCATTGCTGGACGCTCACTGCTCGGCAGCGGGGGCAGCCGCCACCCGTCTGGAGGTGGCGGTGGACGGTGTGCGCGAGGTGGTGGAGAGCGTGGCGCACGCCTGCGCGGAAGCGGGCGCGCCCGGCGTGGTGGCCTCACCGGTCAGGATGCGGCGCGTCGAGCAGGCCCCGGTGACGATCGGTACGCGCAGCTTCGGTCCGCTCACCGAGATCACTGCCGAAACCGATCCGAGCTCGGTGGAGGAGTCGGTGGCGGCTCTCGCGGATGCGGAACGCCGCCTGCGCCAGCGGGGTAAGAACGCCTCGGTGCTCATGCTGGCTCACGAGGCCGTCGAGGAGTTGCAGCAGGACGGCAAGGAGGCACGCGTAAGAGCGGACTCCGTCGCCGGGAGCGCGGACCGGGCCATCACCCGGCACCGCGCAGCTCACGATGACGCACTCGCTAAGGTGGCCGCTCTGTCGGAGGCCGTGCAAGCCTGGACTGTTTCGGCACAGAGCGCGGTGCGCATTCCCCTCTTCGACTTGGCAGCCATCGGGGCCCAGGCCCGGGCATGGAGGGAGGACGCGGAGTTCACCGCCGCGGTGCATGAGGCTGCCGCCCTGGGCAAACGCGTGAGCGCCGGTGCAGCCGGCGCCATCTCTCGCGGGCGGCAGCGAGGCGAGCACTACCGGCAACTCGCCGCGGTCACCCGGAAGGACGCGGCTCTAGCCGCAGAGCAGGCCCGGCTGTGGGCCAGCGGGAAACTGCCGTCACTGCCCGGTCCGGCATGGCTTGAGACCGCAGACGAGAGCGACTGCTTCGCCCTCGCTGTCGACTGGCGCCCTGGTGCCCTCCCGGCCGGGCCGGCCCGGAACGCTGCGGAAGCCGCCATGGCTGGCGCGGGCCTGCTCTCCGCACAGCTGTCACCGCGAGGCCTCAGGGGCGGCGAAGGCTGGCAGGTCGAGCCGCGGGGACCAGAACTACCCGTGGAGGACAGTCTCGCCTCCATCCTGACGCCTGTCCCTGGCCACCGGCTGAGCAACGTCGCCGAGGCCGTTCTGAAGCACATCGCGTACGCACCGACCGCCGACGGGAACGAGACGGGCACTCGGCCGGAACTGCTCATCGGCGCCGACGGCACCTACCGCTGCGGGCCTCTTCTCGCCCGGCCGCCGCACGCAGTACACGGCGCACCAGTTGCCCAGCACATCGGAAGCGAAGCCCGGCACGCCGCAGCTCTGCGGCGTGTTGCAGAGCTGCGGCGCGAGAGCGAGCGTCTCGAACTGCGGGCAGCGCGCCTGTCGCGGACCGCGGCTCGTTTCGCCGACTACGCGGAGCTGCTGAAGCAGCTTGCCGACCGCTTCCCCAACGAGCAATCCCGCGACGCGATGCAGGCAGAGACCATCCGTGCCGAGTGCGCCGTGTCCGAGCAGGAAGCCCGAAACCACGCGTGCGCAGAGGACAGACTGGCCCAGGAGAAGGAAGCACAGGCCCGAAAGGCGCTGATGCAGTGGCGTCAGCAGGCCGCCGGCTACGGGCTGCCCGACAGCCTCCCTTTGGTGCGCGAAGAGTGCGAGGCGTCCGGCCGCCGCGCCGACCTCTTCGACCGGGCCGCGCAGCAGATGCGCGGCGCCAGCAACCTCCTCGACGACGTGCGGGACGCGGCGCAACACGCGGCTGACACACACGACCAAGCCCAGCTCACCGGACGCGCGGCCCTGGACAGCTTCGGACAACTCTGCGATGCACGCGCCGCGCTGGAGGCCTGCCGGCAGCGCAGCGGTATGGACGAACTCACGCTGGTTCAGGAGGCGGTGGCGGCCCGGCAGGCACACACGGATGTGAGGGAGCGACTGAGGAGGGTTCGCAAGGAACTGGAGGAGGCGGCCTCCGAAACAGCCGCGGCGGGCCAGGCGCAGAAGGAGGCCGCACGCCGTCTGCAGGAGAGCCGGCCCCGAGCGGAGGCGTCCGTTGCGGCAGTGCGCCATTGCCTGACACTCGACGGCCTTGCTGAAGCCCTCTCGGCTACGGGAGGGGACGACGCGGCGGACCACGGCGGTGTCGCGTCCTGGCTCAAGGAGCTGCGCGCCCGCCTGCTGTCCGTCCCGCAGCCGCCCGCGGGCATCGAGGCGTGCGGCGACGCTCTGCGCCTTCACCTGGCCGCCGCTCCGGACGAGGACTGGCACCTCGGACACGGGCTGGCCCTCGAGCGCATGCCGAGCCACCGGTTGTCCCTGGCTGGACGGCGCATGTCCCCGCACGCCGCCGCGGGGATGGCTGCAGAACGCCGGGCGGAAGCAGAACGGGCCTACAGCCAGGCCGACGAGAACGCCCTGGAGAACTTCATCCTCGGCCAGATCCCCGCGGCCGTCGGCACCGCCTGGGTCGACCTGCAGGACTGGGTCGGTGAAATTAACGAGCAGATGAAGCTGGCCGCAGCTTCCTCCGGAGTCGGCGTCCAGATCAGCCTTGTCCTGCGCAAGGACCTGCCGCCCTCCCTCGCCACCATCCACCACCTGACGTGCGAAAAGGGAGATGCCGAACGCACCCCGGAGGAACAACGCCGCATCGGGCAGGAACTCCTGGCGGTGATGCGACTTGGCGAGACCGGGGCGGACACAACCGAACCCCGCAGCCAGGCTGACCGGCTGGCCGAAGCCATCGACATCCGCAACTGGATCAAGGTCCAGTACAAGATCACCCGGAGCGGCACGACCAAGCAGGAAACGTGGGGCGCGCGCGGCGTGACCGTCTCCAAGGGCGAGAGCCGCCTGATCGTCCTCGCACCCATGCTCGCCGCACTGGCCGCCGAGTACCGCGACCTGCCCCCGCACGCGGCACGCCTGTGCGCTCTGGACGAAGTCCCCGGCGACGTCGACGACCAGGGCAGAGACGGCATCGCCGCCTACCTCGAAAGCCTCGACCTGGACCTGATGAGCACCAGCCACAACTGGGACGGCTCCCCAGGCGCCTGGGACGGCATCGACATCTTCGAACTTGAGAAAGCCCCGAACGACACCGTTATCGCCTTCCCCGTCCGCGCCTACAGTCCCCTGCTCCAGCAGGCTACCGGCCACCCCGCGACGTCCCCGGCCGGCACGTCATGAGCCCCACTGCCAGCGACCGGGCCGACTGCCCCGCGCAGCTCTGCCACAACGGGGCATGCCGGAATGCTGATCTGGCCACTCTGCTCTCCCCCGACGTGCGCTGGCTGTGGGAGCAGATCGCCCTGCGAGCCGACCAGCGCGGGGACGCGGCCATGGACAGCCGCACGATCACGATCATCCCGCCGGATGCCTCCGCCCAGCGCGCCGCCGTCATCGGCCTGCTGGCCCCGCGTCCGCTGGCCGCCGGCCGCACCCACCGCATCGACCTGCAACGCTTCACTCAGGCTCTGCGGCGCCGGGGACCGCACCTGACGCCAGGCGCGGTAGCCGCCCACGCGCTCGGCAGACCCCTGGCCGACCGCGTCGCCGACAAGGCCCGGCTCACCGCCCGCCTCACCACCCTGCAGCACCTGCGCAGCCGTCTGGCGCGCGCCCTGCCCCCCGCCGCGCCGTTGCGGCCGGAGGACACCGGCTGGGACATCCTGCGCCGCCGCGGCAGCCTCGCCCGCCTCCTGCAGCACCCAAACCCCGAACGGCTGTTGACAACCGCCTTCGCCGTCCTGCACCAGTTGCCCGCCTCGGCACGCGCGGACCGACGCCTCCTGGCGCACGCGGCCGCTGGCAACCCCCACGCCCTGGATGCCGGCACCGAACTGGCGGCGCTCGTCCTCGCCGAAGCCGCCGCGGCCCGAGCCGACGCCGGGGCCAGCACATCGGTCCGGGAGGCCTGGGACCGGCTCGGCGTCGACCTCGACACCTTCACCGGCGGACTGCTCACCCTGGGCGTCCATCCCACCGGCTGGCACATCCCCCCCGGTCAGCCCAACTTCCTCATCCCGTGGGTGCTGCACCGCGCCGTCTGGCCCGCCCCCCGGCACAGCGAAGACCGGTGGGTCTTCCTCACCGAGAACCCCTCGGTCGCCGCAGCGGCCCTGAACGGCGCCCCGGGCACCGTACGGCTGCTGTGCACGGTGGGGACGCCATCGCGTACGGAACTGGACGCCGTCGCACGCCTGGCGGCGGCGGGGTGGCGCATCGCCGTGCGGGCCGACTTCGACTGCGCGGGTCTCGCTCTCGTACGCGCTGTCCTCGCCACCGTTCCCCAAGCCGTGGTGTGGCGCATGACAGCCGACGACTACACCGCCAGCCTGCACCCAGCACCCTTCGAACCAGGCGTCCTGGACGCCCACTGTCTCGGCGAGACCCCGTGGGACCCCGCGCTCGCCGCCGCCATGCGCGTATCCGGCCGACCCGCCTACGAGGAGGCACTAATCGAGGAGCTACTTGCCGACCTTCGCCGCGCATATCCGCCCCCCGTACAACGGACAGCACCAATGCGCCCCCGTGGAGCAACTGGGCCACGTTGATGCTCTGGACCAGATACCAGCCGATGCCGGTGCCGAGCAGAGCAGTGATCCAGGCCGGCCGGATGCCCATGGTGCGGAGGACTGCCCAGGTGAGGACGAAGTTCATGTGAGCGGTCACGTATTACGCGACCGTCGACAGTTCAAGGGCACGACACGCCGGATAACGGGTGAGGGGCCGGCACCCGGCCTGGCGGCGTGAGATCGCGTCGGCGCGGGCTTTATGCGAACAGGCTTCTACGGGCGAGCCATTCACGGGCGGACAGTGATCCTGCTTGTGCGGCAGCGCGGTTCAGGCGTTCGGCGTCCTGGAGATGGCCCTTGGCAAATCTGAGGTGGGCGAGGCCGTGCAGGGCGTGGCTGTTGCCGCGTCCGGCTGCGGCGTGTGCCAGGTCTTCAGCGCCCTGGCGGTCGCCTTGCCCATCACAGCGCCATGACATCCACTCCAGGGCCTTGGGGTGCTCGACCGCGGCAGCAGCACGGTAGAAGCACAGCGCGGCGGCGTGATCCCGGTGGTCTGAACTCTCGCGTGCGCGCGCGACGAGGACGTCGGCATGGCCACGGTCAGCAATGATCTGGCACAGTCTCGCCGCGTCGGTGACTTCTCCGGCAGCAACACGGGACCGAGCCAGGGCGAGAAGGGCGGCGGGGCTACTGTGCTGTGTGAGAGCGGCGCACGCCAGCTGTTCTGCGGTGATCCGGTCGCCTTGGGCCTCGTAGTGCCCGACGAGCCAACGAGCAGCCGACGGGTCGCCGTGGTCGGCGGCCCAGGAGTAGAGGCGTGTCGCATCGCGGCGCATGCCCAGACTCAGCAGGTGGTGGGTCAGGCGACGGTGACCGTATCGGTCACCGCTGACGGCGAACGCCCGGCGGGCCAGGCGTTCACTGTCCCCGTACTGTCCAGAAAGGCCAACAGCTGAGGAGAGCTCGCCGAGAAGTAATCCGGAGAGACAACGCTCTTCGATGAGTTCTTCCGCACGTCGGAACTGCTTGAGGGCGATGAGGCGGCGGATGAACCACGTGAGCAAGGAGGCGTCACTACCCGAGGCTGCCCTCAGATATAGCGCCTCACAGTCCGCCTGGTGAGTGCGCGCAGCCTCAGCGAGTTCCCGCATATCAGCGTCCGTGCGGGAGTGTGTCGCTGCCGCGACCCACAGAGAGGAGGCAGGAGGCTTCCTTTTCCTGGTTGTCCGGCTCTTCTCGTGAAGGATGTCAGCCAGCTGGTACAACGGGCTATCCGGGGATGGCTCACCTGGACGGGGCCGGTACCGTGTCAGCGGCCCTGGCAGCTTACGGCGCGGCTTGAGGACCTCGGCCAGGCTGGCGGTGAACCAGCCCTCGTCCAGCGTGTGCCATGTGGCCTCATCGATATAGCCCTCGGCTGCGGTCCGTAGGAATTCTTCGGTCAGCAGTGGTCCGTGTCCGCATCGGCGCGCGTCCATGGCGGCATGAAGGATGGCGCGAGCGGCCCCATCGGACTGTTCGTATCGGCGCACCAGGTGCGGGGCGCCGGCCAGGAACTGAGTGATGCGTCCGCTGGCGGCACGACTTCGAGCCAGTCTCAGGCGCGGGTCAGAGGCGACTAGCGCTGCAGCAGCAGCCAGTTCTCGCGCATTGAACGCGGGAGGCATCGTGATGGTCAGGGCAAGATCGGAAAGCTGATGCACGGCGCCCATTCCGTCGTGCAGTTCGTCCTCCTCCGCCGGTTCGTCCGCCAGGTGGTTCCAGTACGTCGGCCACATGGTGCCCAGGACTAGAACGGGGCCGCGCTGGCTGTCCGTCAAAAGGGCCTGAAGTGCTGATGCAACCTGGGTCGTGTAGTCCTTCACCATGAGATACAACTGGGCTTCGTTCAGCCACAGCACCGTGTGCGGCTCCAGCACGTCATCCTGCAAGGCGCGCAGGAGAGCTGCGGGCCGGTCCGGAGCCAGCGGATGCACAATGCGCCAAGAGGCGAGTTCGGCCCGCACCGCTTCCCAGCAGGCTCGTGTTTTCCCGGTGGAGGACCCGCCCACCACCATTACCAGGCGGCTCCCGTTGGCCGACTGAGCCACCATGCGCCGCAGCCGGCCGTCCAGGCCATCAGGGCGTGCAATGTAGGGAGGAAGCGCAGCGAGCGCACCGGATCCGACATCCGCATCCACAGCAGGGTGTACTTCCAAGCGCAGCGCATCGGAGGGCTGCAGTTCTCCGATCACATCCGACCGCGCGGGACGGCCGGGGCGGCTGGTTAGGGTCTGCACCTGTGCTGCCTGGCTGAGCTTTTCCGCCCCAGGCTGTTCATCGCGTTGGCGGACCACCACGGCAGACCGGGCCGGCGGATCGCCACGAAGCGCGACGCCCCTTGCACGCAGCCGGTTACGCAGCATGGCAGCGTCGATCGCACCGCCCCGTGGACCCCACTCCTGGGCAAGCTCCTCGACCATCCGGAACACTCCAGCGGCGTCTACCCCAGTGTCCGCGTGTAGCACCCGTTCCTGCAGCGCGGCGCACAGAGCGGGGTAGCGGAAGATTTCAAGTCCAGTGAGACGGTCGTGACGCTATGAGGTTTGTGGTGCGGGGTCGCGGCGCTTGGCCGGGTCGTTGATCCACGCCTGCTGGGGTATCCGTGGTGGTCGGGGGCGTCTGCCGAAGCGTTCGGGATGGCGGGCGTATGCGTCGGCGAGGGTGACGGCCCGCTGGTCTCGGACCTCCTCGGCGGTGCCGAAGTGCACGCTGGCGGGTGTATGCCAGCCGATGCCCGAATGTCGGTGTTCGTGGTTGTAGTACGCGATGAACGCATCGAACCACTCGCGGGCATGGGCCAGCGAATCGAACCGCTCGGGGTAGTCGGACATGTACTTCACGGTCTTGAAGTGGGCCTCGCTGTAGGGGTTGTCGTTGGAGACCTTCGGCCTTGAGTGCGACCTCGTCACCCCGAGGTCGATCAGCAGTTGAGAGACCTTCTTGGAGGTCATCGACGTGCCGCGGTCGGCGTGCACGGTCTCGGGCACGATGCCGTTGCCGGCGATGGTCTCCCGGATCAACTCCTCGGCCCGCACCGCTGATTCGGCGGCCTCGACGGTATGGCCGACGATGTAGCGGCTGAAGATGTCGATGATGACGTAGGCGTGATACCAGACGCCCTTGGCGGGCCCGGCCGCCTTGGTGATGTCCCAGGTGAACACCTGCGAGGGCCCGGTGGCGACCAGCTCGGGCACCGTCTTCGCCGGGTGGGTGGCCTGGCGGCGGCGGTCGCCGGACTGCCCCTTCTCGCGCAGGATCCGGTACATCGTGGAGACCGAACAGTGGTAGCGCCCGGCATCCAGCTCGCGGGCCCAGATCTGCGCGGGCGGCAGCTCGGCGTACTCGCCCGAGTTCATCAGCTCCAGGACCGCCGCCCGTTCCTCCGGTGTGAGGGACGAGGGCTGGACCTGCGGTTTCCTGGGCTTTCGCTCGGACGGGGGCCGCAGGCGGCGGTAGTGGGTGGCCCGAGAACGGCCGGTCAGCCGGCAGGCCGCCGTGACACCGAGCTCGTACTCGACGCCGGTGAACGCGTCGTCGACCACCGGTTCGGCGGCAGCGTTCAGTCCGCGCCCTCGGAGATCATTTCCAAGAGCGCAGAAGCTTTTCCCATGACCTCCAGCGCAGCCTTGTTCCGGGCCAGTTCCTTCTCCAGCCGTTCCACCCGGCGGCGCAGCCTCTCGTTCTCCGCCTCGGCTGCGGACCTCTTCGGCCTCGCCGGGCTGGTGCGCTTGTCAACCAGGCTCTCCAGGGCCCCGGCGTCCCGCGCGCCCCGCCATTCCTTGACGTGCGAGTGGTACAGGCGTTCGCGGCGCAGGACCGCACCCTTCTCGTTGTGGGGTGCGGCGTCGTACTCGGCCACGATCCGCAGCTTGTACTCGGGGCTGAAGGTGCGACGCTTCGGCCGCGCGGCCGGGTCGAGTCCGGCAGGGTTGGTGCTGGTCATGAAGGGGTGGTTCTCCTGTCGTGCCCTCTCAGGCTAACCCGACGAAGCGGGACGTCTCACCCAAGGCTGACAGAGAGGGTAGCGAGGACTGATCTGCTCGGTGGGCTCGATCTGGACGACGAGACGGCGAGCAATCCGGTAGGCGCTGCGATGCACCAACTCCTGTTCCGGAGCGTTGTCGTCGGACTCTGCGAGGAGATCACTGACAGTTTGCGTCAGGTGCTTCCACACACGGTGATAGGCCTGGCCCAGGCGGGGCATCTCTTGCAGGAAGTCAGCCACACTTTTTTGTGCAGCAGCGGATGCAGCCAGATCTCGCAATGCTTCCAGGCCAGTTGTAGGTCCGGAGGCAGTCAAGCCGAGACGGTGCCGGTCAGCGTCGATCTCGTCGCCGAAGGACTCCAGACTTGCCAAGCACTGGCCCATCGTCTTGCGCCACGGGCCACTACTGGACACCATCTCAAGCGTGCGCTTGACCTGGCGCTGTACGGCCAGCTCGTAGGAGCCCTGGCGGTTGAGGACGACGACGTCGTCCAACGGGAAGTCGTTGGCCTTCTGCAGGCAGACCGAGTCCGGCACCACATCGAGACCGGGAACCTGCACACCACACAGCAGGCCAACCAGATCCAGTGCCGCAACCCGGTACTCATAGATCGTGCCGCCCCCACCTGAGCCAATCGAGGAAGCCCCCCTGCTCACCGCTCACTCCTCGCTCAGCCAGGCCAACCACTCCAGGGAAGAATAGGATCCCTACACACCAGGCTGCCACGACGTCAGTTACGGCGGCGTCGGACGCTGCGCAGCCACCAGCCCAGGGCCGAACGCTGGCCGTCCTCTCTTGGTCCCGGCGGCTGGAACGGGGGAAGCGGTGGTGGAGATGGCCAGGACAGACCGGTTCCTCCCCCACGACAAAGACCGCAGGTGGTCCGACCGGAAGACGGAGTGCGTCCTGGTCGACGCGATCGAGCACGACCGCCGGCGGGCTCTCGTGCCGACGCTCCTGGGCCGGGGAGCTCGCACGGTCCACGTCCATGCATACGCGACCGACCCGGACAGCCTGGCCGACGCCGCAAACCTCGCCCGGCAGCTCGTCCACGCCCACGCCGCAGTACGGGCCCGGGTCGTCTCCTTCGTCGCGCCCGACCGCCCCGAAGCACTCGCAAAGAGCGGAACCCGCGTACAGCTCAAGGACTTCACGTCCGGGGCTGGCCCGGCACCCGGGCTCCCGGTCCAGGAGCACCACCTGCTCCCCGCGGGTTCGGGGAGTTCGCCGACGCGATGGCGCAGACGGGTTCGCGTTCCTGTACGAGCAGATGCGTGCCGGGAACGTCGGACCGGTCCTCAGCGTGCTGCACGACGGCCGGGTGGCCGGCGCCATCGGCCCGATGGAGATCATGCCCGACGCCACCGGGATGGTCCGCCTCCTGCCGCAGTACTTCGGCGTGCTCCCGCAACACCACGGCCGCGGCTACGGCCAGGCCTTGTGGCGTGCGGCGATGCAGCAGGGACACGAACGGCGCGGTCTACCAGATCCTCCAGACTCAGGTAGACGGCGCGTCAGACCGCCAGTGTGCGGTGGCGGGCCTGACGTCGTTCGGGGTCGTTCAACAGACGGAAGCCTCCCGACCTGTCGGGCAGTGGTATCAGTGGGTGTCTTTTGTTCCGCGGTACGTGCTGGTGTCGGCGGCCGAGGTCCCTTTCAGCGAGCCTTGCCGCACCGTCCTGGGCCGGTCTGGTCACGGAAATGGTGAGCGCCACTGAAATTGTTGGGCGATGTCGGCCGATTACCTGACAGTTGAGGAGTGGGTCCGGTAAGTCTGTGCAGGTGAATGACTCCACTCCGCCCGAGGACGGCGAGCCCACCTCCTTCGCCGAGAAGACGAAGACCTGGTATGCGAAGCACAAGCCGAAGGTCCGCGTCGCCCTCGGCTTGACTCTAGCCGTGGGCCTGGGCCTGATTGTGGTCGCTCACCGCCATGAGAGGCAGGTCGGCGGGAGGTACGACGCCGAGGGCACCGGGGATTGCGAGCCGGTCTTCGACCGTGACGCCACGGACGAGCCTCGTCGCTCCTTCTTTGACCCTGACCGTGATCCCTTCCTGCGGAGGCTCCCCGATGGTCAGCAAGCCAGCGGGGAGGCCAACGCGAGGTATAGGGAGCTGAGGGGCTGCGACCTTCCTCCTGGCTACACCTGCGTTCGCCCGTGGTCCTACGAGACCGCAGCCTGAGCACCTGAGCAAAGGTCACTGCGGCCTCTCATTCCCGTGCGGTGCCGACGAAGTCGCTGCAGGGCGCTCATCCTGCCCCCGACCTGCGCATTCGTCCGCCACTGGCGAGCGCCGTCGAGGGCCTCGTTGATCCTGGAACCGTGGCAGAATCCGATCTGCAAAATAGGACCATGCCTGTGATGTTGACCGACATGCCGCCCGACCGGCTGGACGCACTGGTGAAGCATCCGTTTCACCGGGAGACTGGTGAACGGCTGGTCAGTTTTATCAGCGACTTGCGTCAGTGCCACAGCCCCGAGGACTTCGTGGCCTTCCAGGAGCGACTCCTCGTTGCCACTCTCGCAGCCAACGAGGCACGGGCACAGCGGTCTCGGGTCATCAAGCGGCTGAGGAAGGGCGCCCGTCTTCCCGCCGATGCTCCCGAGCTCGTTGCCGGTGATCGGTACGACATCGAGGATTGGCGCCTGGAGTCAGATGTCCTTGAGCGCGTCGGCCGGCAGCTGCGGTCCATCGGCGACGCCATGGCCTGGCGCGCGTTTGGCTACGACCGCCGCTACATTCTCGCGCTGCGCCGCAACGAGTCGCCCGGCCCGATGACCCTCAGCAAGGAGGGAACGGTCCACGAGATTCAGTTCGCGCAGGAGCAGTGGAGCGAGCACCGCCGTTTCGCGATGCTCCACGACCTCACCAACTGCCTGCGCATCGGCGACGTGACCGTGTTCGACAACCCCCGGGAAGACGGCGAGCAGGAGATCTTGCTGTACGAACTCAAGACGAACCCGCGGCGGCGGGAGAGCGCGCAGCTCGTCCGCACGCGGATGGCGGCTGATGCCCTCCATACGAATGGGCCTCTGTCGGGGCACGAGAAGGCCCACTTCTTTGCCACCGGAGTTCCCTACAAGGCTCACCTGGACACCCTCCGCGATGCCTTCGCATTCGCCCACCAGGACGGCCTGAAGACGATGCGGGTGCCCGGGCAGCGCGGCCTGGTCGCAATGGATATCTCCGTGGCGGGCAACAGGTGGGGGATGCCCGAAGCAACCCGGCAGTTCGAATCGGCCTACACGGCGTTGCTCCGCCGTACCAGGCTGACTGGGCAGCGTGTCTGCTTCGGCAGCGGGGACCAAGCTGCCCGCAACACGTTGCTGCCGCCATGGGGCATCTATCCGCTCCAACCAGCAGAGTGCGCCGGCCTCATCGCCGATGTCCTGGTCTTTACCGTCACGACATCCTCCGACGGCTTCGTCGAAGAGGTACGCAAGGCTGGAATCGACGCGCGCTGGGTCGTGCCGGAAGGCAGTGAGATGGGCGCGAACGAAGCTGTCGTGGAAGTGGAGGGTTACGGGCACCGCGTCACGATGACGAGATGGGAGATCGAACGGTTGCTACTAGAGCTGACCGACCTGCCGACCTGGGCAGAAGGGATCAAACGGCTTCTCCGCCGAGGCCCGGCTGGCTGGCAGCCATGGCCGCACTTCCTCAACGAGCACCTGATATGGGACTGACCTGGATTGCTGCGCCAAGCGACTGCTCGTGAGGAAAACTGCCAGGCCAGCAGGTGTGCGCTGGGGCTACGCTCCCGGTCATGACGACTTCCGCCGCAGACTACGGCTGGCTACCGGACCACCAACTGCATGTGGTGTACACCTTGGCCCATGTGGACCAGCTGATCGACCACGTCACGCGGACCGTCCATGACTACTCCTACCAGGACCCGCTGACCCTCGCGGAGGTCGTGGACGGCGATCGGGTTCACATCAAGGTGACCGCTATCGCGCCGATACCTGAGTTGATGCCCCGCCTTGTCGCGGACGCCCTCACCCAGCTCCGCGCCGCCCTGGAACACACCTTGTACGCCGAGGTCGAGCACCTCCTGCAGCGCCGGCTGACTGACCAGGAGGCGCGAAGCATTGAAATGCCCGCCTGCACCGAGTCAGCCCGCTTCGATACCTGGCTCGCACACGGACGCCGGAGCCGACTGGCCCCACTTGCCGCCGGCGCTGTGCTCGCGGAGCGGATCCGAGCGTTGCAGCCCTTTCAGCGCCGCGACGTCGACGACCACCCACTCCGGCTCCTGGCCGAGCACACCAACCTGGCCAAGCACCGCACCCCAGCCGTCGCCGCCACCCGCCTCGGCGCCGTCTATCCCGACCGCCAACACCCCGATCTCACCGTCGCTCTCCCTTTGAAGCGCAACCCCCAGCCTGGCCATAGCCTTCGCCTCCAGCCCGGAGACATTCTGGCCAGCAGTCCGCGCAACACCAGAACCGAACTCTCGATCGTCCCGCCCGTCTGCCTGCAGCGTCCACATACCGGAGTGTGGACCATCGCGATTAAGGAACTCGGCTACCTCGAAGACTGGATCCGAACCACAGCCATCCCGATCCTCATCACAGGGTCCCGCCAGAGCACCCCGATCCCGCCCCAGCTCGACATCACGACCGGACACAGCGATCTCCGGCGCGCGCTCCTGTCAGCAGGTGCCATGCCCGCAGCAGAACGGGGCACCTTGAGCATTCAAGCCACACTGGCTCGCCGTGATCTTCCCGGAATTCTCTCCATGCCGCCAGTGAGCGCTGACCGAGAAACGATCGAAGCATGGGCGTCGTCCCTGGATGATGCGACGGTCGTGGGCACGGTCGCCCGTATCGCACTGGTGAACCCCGACCCGAGGGCGTTGCTGCACTATCTTGGCGAACTCTGCGCTGAGGCTCACGCCTACAAGAGCCGGGTGGGGGACAAGTCAGGAGGGCAAACACGGTCCGCCTGAGCCCGGGCCTCGGGAGCGGATCCCGGGGCTTCGGGCCGGGCCGCGCACCTTGGCCAGCGCCCAACTTGAGGGCCGGCCATCGCCGAGCACCTCGCGGACCGCCTCGAGACGAACAGGACTTCCCGCAGCCTCACGCCACCCGGCCTGACGTACAGGCACCGCGCCCGAGCCGAGCAAGACTATTCGGAACAGCAACGCAGCACTTCGGCCGCGGCAGCGGTGAGGATTTGGGAGAGTACAGCTCCAACACATCTGATCCACAGGGCCTTCGCAAGGAGAACAGTCGATGAGAACAAGCGCTGCCGTGGTCGTCATGCTCGGTTCCGGCGCGCTGCTTGTCGCTTGCACGGCGCCACAGACACCTGCTGGCGCGCCCGTCGTTCGCTCGGCATCCTCGACGGCATCAGCCGTGCGCAGCGCGGCGCCGTTGGCGGGTAAGGGTGCGGGTACGTGCACGATCTACCTGTACGGGCATGCTGCGCGTGCCGAGGTGTACAGCGCGGGCTCCAGTCCGGCAGGTGAATGCCGCAGCCTGGCCTCTTCCCTGTCCGGCGGCGGTAGCTTCTGGACCACGCAAGCCGTCGCCGTGCGCGGACTCGTGCCCGAGGTCTGCGCCGTGCAGAGGCACGGCGTCATAGTCGTCGTCCGAGACACCAGCAGCCAGATATTTGGGCAAAGCGTGTGCAGCAGCCTGCTGCAGGACGGCTGGGCGGAGGACTCGGCGGCAGAGCAGACCGCGCAGCAGCAGGACCAGCAGGCGGTACATGCCAGCGCCCAGGCCACCGCGCGGGCGGCGCACCAGAGCACCGCCAACGACGCGCTCGCCGCCCTCCAGGACTCCAACAGCGCCTTCAACAACGCGAAGTCGGTGCGCGACGATCTCACGACGGCCGACAAAGACCTTGCCCAGTTGCGCAAAGACGCCAAGGGCGGCAACGGCGAGGACTGCTACAACGTGGAGAACGTCGTCGGCTACGACGCGGAGAACGTCGTCGGCTACGACGTCACGAGCTCGGCCAGTTACGACGTCGACCAGGAGCAGCAGGGCATCAAGCAACTCCGCTCCAGGATCACCGACCTCAAGGACGCACAGGCGGAACTCACCGCCGACGGACTACCTGTGCTTCCCGGTGGCAGCACAGCCATCACCACGGCCGAGGCCCACCTCACAACGGCGATCACCACGACGAACAAGGCCATTGACGAACTCAACGCCGACATGAAGACCGCCTACAGCATCGCCAACGCACTCGGGACCGGCGACTGCGCAGACAGCGGCCCAGGCCAGGCGCCGCAAGGGCTGGCGCACATCTCGTAAACGAGGGCAGCCCTGGGCTGGCGCTACTGAGGGCGTCGGCGCAGCCGGAAGCGCGAGGCGCCCTACTCCCTAAAAGAGCGTTTTGCCCTGGCGGGGGTGTTTGGTAACTGGCGCGATGTCAGCCGCTTGGGGCGGCCCGTGCCGGCGTGTGAGGATCCGCCTGTGGAGTGTGATGTGTGTGGACGGCCGACGTGGCGGTGGCCGGTGTCGCCGACGGCCTGGGAAGAGGAGATCTGGTCCTGTTCCTGGTGCCATGCCGCCACCCATGTGGGCGGCGAGTGGTTCGAGATCTCGCGACCGCCGTACCTGCCCATGGGGATGCGCTGGGAGAGGGCTGTCGCGGATGGCCTTCCCGCCGGTGTCTCCCACGCCTTCGGGATTTTCGACAAGACGCTGTGCGGGATCCAGGAAACTGGCATGTCGCCGTCCGACCACTGGTGGCTGCCGGAACGGGAGGATGCCTGTGGTGCCTGTCGGGAAGCGGCGCGTGTCATCGATGACCGCTGGCCGCAGGCGATGAGAGATGAGGACGCGCGGGTCAGTGTGGCCCGGGGGCTATGAGTCCTTCCAGTTCGGAGTCGACTCTCGGGTGAGCCTGCCGCTCATCAGGTCGATCATTGCGAGGCGGATCATGGCTTCGGAGCGGTGCGGGTGGGTCTCGTAGTCGCGGGCGAGGCGGCGGTGGTGCATGAGCCATCCGAAGGTTCGCTCGACGACCCAGCGCCGCGGAATCACCTTGAAGCCCTTCTGGGTGGGGTCGCGGCGGGTGACTTCGACGTCGATGCCCAGGCGGGCGCCGTGGTCGATGACCTTGGTGCGGTAGCCGGTGTCGGCCCATACCTTGGGATTGCCGGGTGGTCGGCAGCGATATTCGAGAGCACATGTATGCCGCCGACGTTGTCGGAGACGTTGGCGGCGGTGACCAGCACGGCCAGGAGAAGGCCGAGTGTGTCGACGCCGATGTGACGTTTGCGCCTGCGATCTTCTTGCCCGCGTCGATGCCCTGCCCGGCGGCGGGCACGTTGGCTGAGGTCTTGATGCTCTGGGCGTCGAGGATGCAGGCGCTCGGCTCGGCGTCGCGGCCTTCGGCTTCCCGGACCAGTTGTCGCCGGAGGCCCTTGAGCTGATCGAAGACGCTGCCCTTCTGCCAGGCGGCGAAGTATCCGTAGACGGTTTCCCATGGTGCGAAGTCGTGTGGGAGGTAGCGCCAGGGAATCCCGGTGCGGTCGACGTAGAGGATCGCGTCCATGATCCGGCGCAGGTCTCCGTCGATGCGCAGCGTCAGCTGCTCGCGCTCGGGCTGGGCCCAGACGGTGCCCCACGGGTAGACGGGATCGTGGGACGGCCAGGCGATGGTGCGCAGCACTCACCGCTCCAGGAGTTCCTGGGCGTACGTAGGCCGGCTCATCAGCGGGTAGCGGCGCCGCGTGGCTCCGGCGATCTGAAAAGCCCGCTGATAGGGCATCCCGGTGTACAGAGCGAGCAGTTGGGCGTCTCGGGTCAGCGAAGACTTTGCCATGGTGACTCCCCATGGCCGTGCTACGTCCCGACGTCATTGCACGGCAGGGTGGTCGTGGCCGCCTCTTGTCGCACGAGGGTGGGGCGCAGCCCACTTCTGTCCCATCACAGGATGCCCGTCAGACAGTCGGGAGAGCACCAGGACAAGGCCCCTTGAGGACCAGCGAGGACGATGCCACACTCGTCAATCTTCCGGTCGGTGACGTTGCTGCGGCGCCAGGGTAGTTCACCCGACTGGTCCACCAGTCGAGGATTCCGGCAGGCCCCCGATCACGCAGGCGGCACGCGTAGCTGCGCAATCTGGCTGGCAGGCAGCCCCTTTCGCGCGACGATCTCTTCGGCCTTTTGTTCAATTTTCACTGCTGACGTGTCGTAGAGTTCCTGAATAGTGCGGTCAATAATCTCGACCACATCCAGGACGTCGGGGACGCGAATGACATCCCCGTGGCTTCCGGCGTTCCCTGTCCACTTCACCGCCATCAGAAGGTCGGAGACGTTCGAGAACTCAGGCTTGTCCCTCTTGAACTGTTCGATCCTTTGATGCAGCGGGATTACACGGCCCCTCGCATCATTCTTGGGAATTTTTTCGTGGTCCATCAATACTTCGACTGCGGCCCGGATTCGATTCGCGGCCGAACTCGGATCTACCCAAAGGATCGGCGATGCGGCCTCGATCGCCCACTGGATTTTTTCTGGGCAGTCACCGTAGCTCTGTATCAGCGGCAGTTCGGGCATGAAAAACAAGGGATGAAGAAGATCTTGATAGCCGTCGCGCATATTCTGTTGGTAGACGCTCGTCCGGCCCGTCACCCAGACGAGATCGCAAGTTTCTTTGTAGCAGCGCATCACGCATCGAAACGCTCCGTAAATAAACTCTGGATCCCAGTCTTCGCGGCCATGCCAGGCTTTACTCTGACTCGCCTCTTCCATGACAAGAGAATCAGCGACAACGGTCAGCCCAGAGCGCTTGCATGTCGGACAAGGGATGTAGGGCCATTCTGCTGGGTCATCAGACAGGCCCCGCGCTATCGCACGAAGGTCTTGGACGAAGTGGTTTGCCATGCCGCCTAGCTTGCCAGGCGCTGTTGCCCGCGCAGCAGGCTGTCCAGGACGACGTGGTGGGCTCTTCGCACCCACCAGACCGCCCTGACTGAGTGTTCCCCTTGCTCGACGTGCACAGCCGGCAGTGCCCCGGTGGCAAGCAGGCCTTCACAGCATCACCGTGGTCCTCACGGTCCGAAAGAACGCGCCGAAGCCCAGGACCAACCCCAGACCGCAACCTACTGAGCAAGCCCGGCGCAGCGCGACGTACGCTGCGGCGCCGCTGTGACACTCGCCGCGGCGAGCCACCTCGGTGACCGCCCGCGTTACTCATCCTGGGGCGACAACAGCAGCGTCACAGCCACCCTCCTACCGCGCTTCAGTTTCCAGGCGCAGGGTGGCGGCAGGCGGATCGAGGCGGGCGTCGAGGAGTGCCTTCGGTCCGCCGGAGCGGGATGGCCGCCCGCCATCCGCAACCCCGGCGCGAGTGATTCTGCGTGGGCGCACCGCAGCTCCACCCCGGCCCCAACGGTGCGATGGTCGCGCGACATCGGCCATCGCACCGCCACGGGCTCGAACGTGTTGCACCCGGGCGGCCCGGTAGCGGTTCTCTGCAAGGTCGCCCTCGTCGTCTCGCTGGTCAGACGTCGCCCGGGCGGGCGTTGACGTACCAGTCCGGGACGTGGTCGTCGGCCAGGGCCACGATGCGGAGGATCAGTGGAAGCATGTCCGGCACTGCGTCGGAGGCGATGGAACGGATCTCGCCCAGCACCCGGGCGAACTGGACGGAACCGAGGGGCACGTTCCAGGTGCGCTGCCGATTGAAGGGATAGTCCTCCAATCCTTGGTGTCGGTGGACCACCCGCAGGTCGAAGGCGATCTCCGCCTCGTCGCTGGGTTCGTCGACCACGCGGACCACGAACGAGAATTTCACTGCCGCCTTGCCGTTCTGATCCGGCGAGGTGAACAGCGCGCCGCGCGGATGTGCCCACGGTCGCATCACCATCGGCAGCAGACGCGTCGCGTCACTGGGCTCGGGCTGGGACTCGTAGAAGAGGAACCTGCTGCGGAGCATCCCGTCGACCACGCCCCAGAGGTCCATGCAGAGATCGTTGAGCTCCACAGCGATCCGTTCAAGAGAGTCCCGGCGCTCCAGTGCGAGCTCCGCGGCCGCATGCGACGCAGCGGTCAGGGCGGCGAGACGGTCCTGCATCTCGGCGATCGACGCCGCGTCGCGCAGCTCGGGCGGCTCGGCCAGGCAGGCGCGGACCTCCTTCGCGAAGTCGGCCATCGTCGGCCGGGCCTCCGGGGTGAGCGCGGTGCAGCGCTGCATCAGCCGGTCCAGCTCGCCCGCCCACGGCAACGCGATGTGCCCCTGGAGGCTGTATTCACCGCCGGCCCGGTACTCCCCCGGCAGCGGCCAGCGGGTCCGACGTAGCAGCACCCACATCGTCTTCGCCAGGGACCAGACGTCCGCCGGCCCGCCATCGGCCTTCTCACCGGGCTCCAGCATTTCGGGCGCGTGGAAGTTCGCCGGGCCGAGCTTCACCGCCGAGCTGGTGACATCGCTCTTGCCCGGGAAGGTGACCAGTCCGAAGTCGCCGATCTCCCACTGGCCGTCACGCGCGAACAGGTTCGACGGCTTGATGTCGCGGTGGTGGACACCCTGCTCCGCCAGGGTGGCCAGCGTCTCGGCATAGCCGGCAATGGCCTCCAGCATCGTCTCCTCAGCCGGGGTGTCACCGAGGGCCTCGTCCAGCGGGACGGCCAATGGCATGACGTACCAGCAGATCTCCCTCGGGTCTTCGGGCACGTGAGAGTCGACGAGCGGCACCACTCCCTCGCCGGTGTAGCCGCGCAGGAACGTGATCTCGTCGGCGAACCTCTGGCGGCGGTTCTTCAGCGACCTCCCGAGGCCGAACATCTTGATCGCGTACCGGCCGTCATCACCCTCGCGGCGCGCTTCCCAGACTTCACCGTTGCCGCCCCTACCGAGGTAACCGCGGCCGACGAGCGTCCACTTCCCCAGCCTGGCGCCTTCCTGCGGCTTCCAGTTCCTTCCCCCGACCATTCCCACGGTGCCTTCCGTTCTCACGCCGAACTCGTTCCGCAGCATTGTCCGCAACTTGGCGTTTGACCGGGAAGGCTTTCCCTCAACTCCCTGGGGCTGATCGTTTTGAACCGGCGTGCGTGCCACAGATCCACAGCTGCCCAGCCCACGGCCGCCCGGCCGGAGGCATCGGGCCGTCGAGGCCGGTGTGGAGGTGCGGGCGGCGACCTCCTCCAGCAGACGTGCGACGGAGCGTGGCAGCCGACACAGGACCGGGCGCCAGGTTTGTCCGGAGACGATCAGCGATCATGCAGCCGCAGCGTGTCGCACCACGGTGCGGAGCTCCTTGCCATGACCGCGCGAGTTCTTGCGGACCGTCTGTCACCTGAGCTCGACTGCGTATGAGCTTCCGCTGAATTCCCAGCCGTCGGTGCCTTCGCCGATGTCGGCGATGATGATGTCGTCGATGAAGCGGTCCTCGAAGCCGTCGTCGCGCAGGTCCCCGGCGAGCCACAGCGCCTCGATGTCGCTCCAGTCCCCGCGGCTCGCGTCGATGCGCAGGGGGGCGGCGCGGCGGGTGCCACGCTCACGTTCGTCGGCGCCGGTTTTGACGAGCCCGCTGATCTCGAACTGGCCGTCCTTGACGGTATCGGGGAGCGGTTCCGCGGGGACGAAGGCGACGTTCTCGTACGCGGTGTGGATGAGATCGCGGTAGCTGCGGCGGACGTTGTACTCGGAATCCGACAGCCACTTGATCAGGGTGTCGGGGCGGACGTCGAGGCCGGCGGTGTCCAAGGCTTCGTAGCCGCGGCGGGTGCCGGTGAGCTGGCTGAGCTGGGCGTGCCAGTGCTTGGCGCTGTAGGAGGCCAGGCGGTGGCGAGGGGTGACCTGGGCGCGCAGGAGATCGTTCAGCGCGGCGCCGAGGGAAGTGCCGTGTCCGGTGGGGCCGGCCATCAGTCGTCACCTTCCGGGATGAACGTGCCGGGCTGGATGAACTTGGCCTTCACCTCGCCGAACCCGGTGCCAATCCGGTACGTGTCGGGCGGGGTTTCGTCGGGGGTCCAGAAGATCGCGGCATCCACGTTGCGCAGGGCGATGAGGGTGTGGCCTGCCTGAACGGCCTTGAAGGCGACGGTCCAGTGGCGGACCGAGGCTTCGGCGACCATGCTCATGCGCCAGTCCGGCCGCCAGAACGGGGAGCGCGAGTCGGGCCGCTTGGGCCACAGCAGACGCAGCGCGATCGACAGGCGGGTCTTGTAGTTCTTGTACGGCTCGCCGCCGACTTTGATCAGGTCGGTGCGGGCGGCCCTGGCTGCTTCGTAGAACGGCTTGAACAGCGACTCGTTGATCTTGCCCGTCCACGAGTCGTGGATGACGACCGGTTCGGCGAAGTGGCCGTCGCGGTAGAGGCGTTCGAGCTGCTTGAGGTGCGGGGTGGTCACCCACACCCGTCCCTGCTCGTCGGGCCGGTCGATGAGACGCCCCAACGGATGCGGCATGTCCGTGCGCATCCAGGCGGGGATCTCGATGAGGTAGATCCCGGCCTTGGACTTGTCGAACGCCTCCAGCGGACCGGTGTGCAGCAGCCTGTTCGGAGCGAGCGGCACCGCGGAGCAGGCGGAGGGGAAGGAACCGTTGCGGTCGATCAGGCACATCAGACCGTCACCGAACGAGGCGGGGACGTCGAGCTGGTCGCGCCGCACGCGCTTGCCGTTGCGTTCGTGTGCGACGCGGGTGCTGGTCACGTCGGGGTGGACCCAGCGGGGCTCGCCGTCCATGTCTTCACTGATCAGGGGCCACGGTCCGCCGTCCCGGTCGTCCTTGCGGATGACCGGGACGGGGTGCATCTTCGACCGTTCCACCGAGTCCTTGAGGATCCGCAGAGCTGGGAAGACTGCTCCCTCCGGCTCGTCTTCCTCATCGCCCTCCACCAGGCCGTCATCGTCATCCCGCTCAGCCTCGTCGCTGTCCTCCGCAACCGGCGCGACCGCGCTTGCAGGAGCGGGGGCAGCCGCCGGAGTCGGCGCGGGGGTGCTGGCGGGTGCGGGCGCGTTGTAGGCGTGCAGCGCGGCGGCGAGGCTGCGCCCCTCGGCGTTGCCGGGCAGTTGGAGCCCGGCGGCAGCTAGGGCCCGCAGCGGTACGCGGAGTTCGTCAAGGTCCTTGATGTTGCCGGCGGCGAGCGCGGTACGCAGCGCGGCCAGCAGATGCGTTGCCTCGGCGGGCAAGCCTTGGAAGGCGCCAGAGGTGAAGGGAAGGGCGGCCGCCGCCAGTTCACGGTCGGTGTCGCTGCCCACCGTGGCCGAGACCATGTCGCCACCCGCACGCACACCGGCGGCCGCGGTGGTGCCGGCGGTTGTGGGGGTGTCGAGGAATCGGGCGTGCGCGAGGTCGGGGCGCAGGCGGGCATGGCCGATGACGCCCAGATCCCGCTCGGCGACCGTCACGTCCGTCTCCCCCGTGTCGGGGAGCGCGGTGAGGGTGAGGATGACGTCGGCGTCCAGCAGGTTCACGATGGCCGGGTCATCGGTGTCCACGACCGCGAGAACCGGGACGTGCTGGGTGCGGGCCAGTTCCCGCAGGACCTGGCTGGCGGCCGGGAGGTGTTCCCCCGACAGCGGCAGGCGCGGGTTGCGAGCCCGCTGCAGGCGGTCGACGACGACGAGCGCCAACTCCCCGGCCACGGGGACGGTCTCGGCGATGGCCTCGGCGGTCAGGTCGCTGCCGTCATCGATGAGCAGCGGCGCGTTCCTCAGCTGCTGGACGACCTCCTGCTCGTGCGGGGTGAGGGTGCCGGTCTTGAGACGGGCGTAGTCGCCGCCTGCTTCCGCGGCGATGATGCGGCGGGTGATGTCCGCGCGGTTGGGGCCCGAAGCCGCGTACAGGACACGGCTGTTGAGGGCGAGCGCCGTGTGCCGGGCCGCCCCGAGGCCGATCAGGCTTCCGCCGACCTGTGGAGGGGCGGCGACCAGGACCAGGCGTCCGGGGTGCAGACCGCCGGTGGCCGCGTCCAGGCCCGCCAGGCCGAAGGAGAGACCGGGCACTGATCCGGAGGTGATGACGTCACCGAGGGCATCGCCAAGTGTCGCGAGCCGGCGTCCGGCATCGCGGCTGGGAGTGGGCTGGCTGGTCACCGCGCCTCCTGCGGTTGCCGCAGCAGGCGCGGCCGGGTCGGATGGGCTGCTGTGGATCGGGCCGTCGGCGGGCAGCAGCACCGCGACGGGTGTGCTGCTGCGGCGGAGCACCTGGGGCTGGCCGCTGGCCGCCCGACTCACGAGGGTGCCGAACTCCTTCTGTGCCGCGCTCAGCACCCAGGAGGGGAACGCGCCGACCTTCCGCGCGGCCGGGAACCGGTCGAGCGGGGCGAGGAGAACCCGGTCTTCCTGCTTCGAGCCGCGGTGGATCAGAGTGGTGACCCCGTCGTCGTTAGCGCGTTTGACCAAGGCGTACAGGTCCCTGCGGGCGTCACTCGCGTTCATCGCAGACTCTGCTTGTGGTGACTGACTCACACGCCCTCCCGATGCTTAACTCCCCTTCATGATACCAAGAGTCACGCAACAGGATGACCAAAGCCACACTTCTACAGATCGAGTTCCACGCATAGGTGAGGGCTTGGGTCACACACGGAAGCCGGCACCCGACCTCCGGACGCGGTTCTACGCCCTCGTCATGTACGGCACCGCGGGCGCCCGTCACCACGCTGGCGGTCAGGGCGCTGCGGCAGCTCGCGAAACGTCAGGCCCGCTCGTCCCAATCGGCGGGACGCTGGGCAAGGTACGTAATGACCGGCCCCGCGTCGTCGAACCTCACGGTGATGCTCGTGGGGTCCTGGTTGATGTACACCGGCTGCTCCTCGTAGGCGCCGCGGACGTGCTCTTCGGAAAGGGCGGTCTCGGTACGCAGATCAGCGTGGCTCGCACCGAACACCTGCACTCGGACGTACCGGTACTCCATGACAACCTCCAGGGTGGGCAGGACTTCGGGTGAGATCGGGCGCGAGGGGGGAGCCCGAGTCGCGTTGCGGACTCTCTCCGGACAGATGCGGTTCGGGGTCGTTATCCCGGTGCGGGGTGGCGCTGGGACGCCGGTGGGGGCGTGTCGCTCCTGGCGCTGACAGCAGTCCCCCGCCCAGGGGCTGCTCCACGGACGCTCCGTTTGTCGGTCCCGTCCGTAGCGTTCTTGGTGTCGAAGGGCCCGCGCACTCGGGAGCGCCCTGGAGACACGGTCTTCGCTTGGCGGCCGGCCATGTCCCAGGAGCTTCCGGCGTCCAGGTCCCCCGGCCTCTCGTACGGGCACCAGGAGGTTCCTTGACCGACACTTATGACGCTACAGCACGGCACCGACAAGCACTCCGACCAGCACAAACGGGCACCGGGAACAGACGGCGGCAGGACGACGGGCCACGGATTTCGCACTGTCGGCCGGGTAAAGGGGACTGCCGTCCGATGACCGAGTTCGCCATCACGCCAGGCCTGTTGCTCACCCTCATGTTCGCGGTGGCCGCGGCCGCCGCCGTCTACCTCGACACCAAGAGGCGCAGCACCGAGGCCCCGCCCCGCGGGGATCTGTACATGGCGATCACGGCAGGTGCCGCTGTCGCGACCGTCCTGATGGGGATCGGTCTGGCCTCCCAGCCGCCGCAGGCCGTGCCAACGCCGATCGTTGCTCCAGCGCCGTCCTGTCCGTCCCCGCCCGGCAGTTGCTGACAGCAGCGAGTGGTCTGCGGCGGTCTCACCGGCCACCGAGCCCCGACGCCGGCCGGCGCTGCCCCGGGCCGGTGACGCCGGAGACCGCGCAACGCCCGTGGCTCGCCGCGGTCCAGGCGGCGAGACCGGTGAGATGGGGTACGCCGCCGACGGCGACGTCGACATGTCCTGCGCGGTGCGGCCGGAGACGGGCGCACCGACCTGTTCTCGCGCACAGAGCCAGGCAGCCTTGCACGTCGGGCCGGTATGACGAAGGCCGGGGTCGCCCATGGGCGGCCCCGGCCTCGGTTCACCGCGTCCCCGGACGAACGCACCTCTGCCGGGCAGGGTCAGGTCAGTTGCGCGGTGCCGGCTCCTGGTCTGCCTGTGTCTCCTTGTAGGCGAGGTGCCCGATGGCGGAGTACGCCTCGTTCAGCGCGGAGGCGAGTTGCCCTGCCGTGACGGATGCGCCTGCGTACTGCTGAGCCGAGGTGCCGAGCGTCTCGTGCTCGCGCGGCTCCTTGTCCCGAAGGCTCTCAGCGGAGGTCTTGAGCAGGGTCAGCGCTGTCCTCATCTCCCCTGCCACGCGCGTGAGATAGCTGTAGATCCGGTAGGCGTCCTGCGGGTACTCAAGTCCCCGGTACGTGAGGCCGGTGACCAGCTCGGCGAGGGAGCGGGCCGCGGCGACCGGCCTGTACTCCCCGGAGGCGCCCTGCGAGACCGGGCGATCGACCGCAGGGAAGGACCCACGCAGCAGGCCGGCTCGAAGCTCCGCCGCGAGGGATGCCTCCCTGTAGCGCTGGAGCACCTGGTCGAGCGCCACGCCCCGGTAGTCGGTCATCAGACGGTCCCGCTCCTGGAGGCCTTCGACGAAGGTCCTGAGCGCGGTGAGGGCTGTCGTCATCTCGCCTGCGGCGCGGGCGAGATGACGGTCGATGAAGGAGGCCTCCGCCGGGTATTCGATCTCCCTCCCCCGGTACTGGAGCTCGGTGATGAACTCGGCAAGGGACCGGGCCGCGTTTTCCGCGTGCTGGATGACGTCTTCGGTGGTCTCGCTCATACGGATCCGGTTCTCCTTGCTGGGCTGAAGAGGCTCGTGCGCCTGGTGAAGTGGGTGCGGTCCTGTACGGATGGCGCCGCTCTCATCCGGCGGGCTGGCGATGGTCGTCTGGCCCTGGCCCAGGGGCGTGGAGACGGGGGCGAGGAAGAGGTCCAGCACGGCGTTCAGGAGCTGCCTGCGGTCGGCTGCGGGCAGCTGCTCGACTCCCGCGAGCAGCAGTCGGGCATCGCCACCGGGAGCGCGGGCATGCCGGGCGAGGAAGAAGAACACCTGGGCAGGCCCGGTGCCAGGGCCGTCTTCGTCGGGTACGCGGGGCGTGTGCAGGCGGTAGGCGGCGTCCGCGGTCACCGCGAGCACGATCGGGTCCCCCTCGAGGAGTTTCGCCGTGAGGGACTGCCGGCACGGCGCGCACCGTTCGATGCTGGCGCCGATCAACGCGGCCGCGATCCCCAGGTCCGGCACGGCCGTCACGCCCCACCGGCTGGGGTCCGCCGGTTGGAGGTCCTCGGCCGACGGGCCGCTGGCATGCACGTGGAGGGTCCCCGCGTTGGCCGCCGCGTAGGCGGCACCGGAACGGCGGCTCCTGTTTCTCGCCCGGCTCTTTCGGCCGTGGCTCTTGGTCATACGGCTCTCGCATTTCCCGCGCCCGGCCCCATGACCCGATGCGCGTGGCGAAGAGCAGCATGCGGAAGGCTCAACGGCCCTGTGGCCGCCGGAAGTACACGTACACCTCGCACTGATGCTCACAGACCAGACCCCCTTGCGCGGGGTCCGCGGGCACCTTCGCCGTGGTGCACCCGGGTCATGGGCCAGGGTGCGGGCTTGGGCCGATGCGTCGGCCTGCCCGCACTCTACCGGTCCCCAACCCGGCCCGCGGGCCGATGGTCCAAGCGGCACGGAGCCTTCGCGTCCCGGCTCGGCGCAGTGCGGGTCAGCGGAGACGGGAGTCCACGTAGCCGTGGACCCGGTCGGGGTCATGGTGCATCAGTTCCGCCAGCTGCTGGCCGGCCCACAGCGCGAACGTGAGGGCGATCTCCCGGGCGTCCTCGATGTCGTGGTCGTGCCGGACGTAGTGCAGGTACGGCACTCCGATCCGGACCAGCTGCTCCGTCGCGGTGCGGCTGTCGGAGGGCGGGCCCAGCCTGTCCGCGACGACCGACATGATCTCTACCGCGGTGGGGCCAGCGGGGTGCGGGTGTGTCTGGCTCTGGCACACCTCGTCGCCGAAGTCGCGCAGCCACCGGTCGAAGCGGCTGTTGTCCTGGTCGAGGCTTTCGTGGAGGTAGCCGCACAGCTCGACCGCCAGCCATTCGACCAGTAGTAGGGAGTCCTCGCGCAGGGTGCCGGCCGCGCGCCAGCTCTGCAGTGCGGACGTCAGGTCGTCGTACATCTGCCGGTTGGGCAGCGGAGGTTCGTCGTCGCGGCTGCCCGGAGCGACGTGGTCGAGCGCGGTCGCCCTGATCAGCGTCAACGCCGTGGTGCGCGGTTCGGGCCGGATGGTGATCTCGGTCATTGCAGGATTCCAGTGGAAAGTGTGCCAGGGGAACGATCGACGGCGCGTGGGCCGACGCGGCGCACGGTCGCCCTGCGCGGCCGCGACAGTGCCAGGGTCTGCGCCCTCACCGTCCGGCTGTCTGCTTCTGGGTGGGGAGCGCCGCGAGCGGGGACCGGTGCCCCTTGGGGGTTGCGCGGACGGCTGCCCAGTCGACGCGGCGGCTTGGAGCGAGGCGGTCCAGGTCGGCCTGACGGTAGAGCAGGACCACGTCGCGCTTGTTCCACCAGGAGCGGGCGCTCGCAGCAGGGGTGAGAAGCCCGGCGCGCAGAAGGTGGTCGAGGTCCGTCTCCCGGATGCCGAGGACCTGAGCGGCGGCGTCGCGCAAGTGGAGCTTCCCGGCGGCCGAGGCACGTTCGACCTTCCGGCGGTCGGTGAGGTTTCCCAGGGCGAGCCCGCAGTACAGAGCGTGGCCCTTATGGTCTCCGACCACGGGCAGGTGGCCACGGCGTGCGAGTTCGGCGGCGGTTCCGGAGTGCACGGTCATGCCGAAGCGTTCGGCGAGCTGCTCCTCGGCGCGGGCGGCGCCGACGTCCGGCATCGTGCCCACCGCCTGCCGGATGGCGTCGATGCGGGCGAGCGCATCGTCGAAGACGGCGGCGGACCAGCGGCCGCCCGCGGCATCGGGGCCGGGGATGAGCCCGAGGCGCCGGGCGCGGCTGAACTGCCACAGTGCCAGACCGGCGTAGCCGGGAAACTGCAGCGGGCCGTACGTCGCGAGCATGCCGGCGGTGGTGGTCATGTGGGGAACTCCGTCCGAGGTGCTGCGGCTGCGCACCGGGGTCGCGCTGGATGTGCCGGAAAGGCAGTTGGGCGTCACCGGTAGGCCCCGTCCCACGTCTCCTCTTCGGCAAGAGCGTCAAGGCCGTCGTCATCGAGGTCGTTGGGTTCGGTGTCCTGGCGCTCCTCGTCCAAGGCGTCCAGGACCAGTTCCTGGTACTTGTCGTCGTACGGGTCGTACGGCTCGCGGGCCGCGTCGGCCATGTCCGCCCAGTACGCCGCCTCCTGCTCCGCCTCCCACGCGTCGCGTTCGGCCGGCGTCAGCGATGCCAGCCACGCCGCGTCCTGCTCCCGGCGGTCCGCGTCGGCTGCGTCGTGGTAGCCCCGCCAGACGTGTGCGGGCATGTGGGGTTCCGGGGAGCACCACCAGGTGCCGTAGCCGTCGAGCCGTTCGTGGCCGGCCGGGCGGGCGCACCGGCCGCCCTCGAGGGGATGGGCTGGGCGAGGACACAACGCGACGAGTTCCTTCGAGGGCGGGCGCGCGGTCGTTGGACGCGGTGCGCGGCGCAGTTCGGCGAGGACGTCGGGGAAGCGCCGGCCGCTGGTGCGGGCGAGCTCCCGGGCGTGGCGCTTGAGGTGGTCGGTTCCTGCTTGGTCACGGTCGTCTCCACAGCGGGACCCCACGCTCCCGCCGGACGTCGCGTGCAAGGGCGCAGCCGGACAGACGGGTGTTCAGGTGGTGCGGCGCGGGACCCTGGTGCGGTCCTTGTCCGGCGGCGCCGCCCCGGTGCGGCGTGGGCGCGAGGGGCAGCAGCGGAAACGGCGGTTCGCGGCATGCCGCTCTCTACGGGATCTACCGTACGGGGTGCCACCGACAACCGGAGCGCGACCGCGGTGATTGCGACCGCGTCCCGGCTCGGCGTGCAACCGGTGGCGCGTCCGCGGAGTCTCCTGTGGGGTGAGCCCACGTCTGCAACGGCGCCCGGTCGAACGGCGCGGCCTGAATCTCTGGCCGGTCGGCCCCGTCCTCGCTCTGGCCTTCGCTGTCGCCCTGCTCGTCGCGGGCGGTGTCTTCTACACCGCGTGGGAGCTCCTGGGAGCCCGCGGCCTGAAACCGGAGCACCGCCTCGACTCCTCGACCCTGTTCGATCTGGTGAAACTGTCCTTCGGCGTCGTCGCCGGCGCCGGGGCCCTGGTCGCGCTGATCGTCGCCTACCGGCGCCAACGCGTCGACGAGGACGGCGCCCTACGCGACGCCACCCGCCTGCACACCGAACGCTTCACCACCGCCGTCTCCCAACTCGGCGACAACGCCCCCGCCGTACAGCTCGGCGGCGTCCACGCCCTGGCCGGACTCGCCGACGACGCCCCCACCCGGGCCCTGCGCCAGACATGCATCGACGTCCTGTGCGCCTACCTCCAACTCCCCCACACCCCCGACCCCGGCACCGACAATCCAGCTGTCCAGGAAGAGCACCACCGCTACCTCGCCCTGCGCACCGTCCGCCACACCGTCCTACGCCTCATCGGCGACCACTACCGACTCCCCGCCGGCACACACGGCTCCTGGCAGGGCTGCAACCTCGACCTCGCCGGCATCACCATCGACGCCACCATCGATTTCAGCGGCGCCACCTTCAGCGAGGGCCTCGTGAACTTCCATCGCGCCACCTTCTCCAGCGGCGCCGTGGGCTTCGCCGGGGCTACCTTCTCCGGCAGCACCGTGCGCTTCGACGACGCCACCTTCTCCGGCAACCACATGGTCTTCATCAATGCGACCTTCTCCGGCAAAAATGTGTACTTCGGCAACTCCACCTTCTCCGGCAGCACCATGTACTTCGATGGCGCGACCTTCTCCGGCAGCACCGTGCGCTTCGACCGCGCCACCTTCTCGGGCGGTGACCTGCGCTTCACCGACACCCGCTTCTCCGGCGGCAATGTGAGCTTCGGCAGTGCCACCTTCTCTGGCAGCGACGTGGGCTTCGGCGGCGCCACCTTCTCCAGCAACACCGTGCACTTCGATCGCGCCACCTTCTCAGGCGGCGACGTGAACTTCGCCGGTGCGCTGGGCGATGCCCCGTCCGGGCTGGTACCTGGAGCAGGCGAGTCCCTGCCGCCTGGGCTGGCCCTGCCGAACACCTGGATGCCCTGATGCCGCACCGACGCGCCAACGGCAAGCGTGCCGATCTACTGCTCGCCGGCCATGCCCGCTGAACGGATCGGGCTATACGTTGGCCGCTCGCGTAGGTCGACGAAGAACCGCAGCCGGACGCCCGGTTCGCCTGGATCTCTGGTCGTGCGGTCGGCTGGTGCCGCAGCGCATCGTTGGGTGAGCAGGTCCTGGATGGCGAAGGCTGTCTCGTCGTCGGCGGCCGCGATCTCCACCACCGCCAGGCCCGGCTCTGCCACATGTGCGTCAAGGATTGCTCTCATGCCCGGCACGACGCGTTGGCGTGGCCGGCAGTTCTCCGATCAGGGGAGCATCACCCGACCGTGTGCTTCCCGGCGCAGTTTGATGATTGGCAACGGGCACCGGCGGCATGAAGTGCGTTCTAGGATGCGCGAAGGCTGGGGTCCCGGCGCCAACTGGCTGCTGGCCCACAGTTTCAGCCCGGTCTCGTAACGCTCTGGCGAGGCCGGGCTGACCACTTCTCGGCGCTGCCGGAGCTGGCCAGGCCCGCAGGAGAGCGGGGGAACGGAGGAGGGGCCCGACTGCGCCGGACCCCTCTTCACACGGTGGGATTCAACCCGAGGCTCTCGAAGGCCTGGGACATCCGCTCCGCGATGGTCGTGTCAGCCGCGGACGATGTTCTCGGCCTGGGGACCCTTCTGGCCCTGGCCCAAGGTGAACGTGACCGTCTCGCCCTCTACGAGTTCGCGAAAGCCGTTGCCGGAGATGTTGGAGTAGTGGGCGAAGACGTCCGGTCCGCCGCCGTTCTGCTCGATGAAGCCGAAGCCCTTCTCGGCGTTGAACCACTTCACGGTGCCGCTGGCCATACTGATGTCCTTCAAATCCTGCCGGAATTCCCGGCCCGTCTGGGTGCAGGCCCGTCCGCGAGCGGACGGTGCCCGGCATCCGTTCTACCCCGTGGCGGCTCAAGTACGCGGCTTTGTGTGCGGCGTAGCGTGCCGCGTCCCAGCCTGATACCTGTGCCGATCCGTGCTCCCGGTGCCCAGCAGGGCAACGGAAGCCGGGGTCACTTGCCCTTGGCGGCTTCCTTGAGCTTGGAGCCCGCGGACACCTTGACGCTGTATCCGGCCGGGATCTCCAGCGGCTCGCCGGTCTGCGGGTTGCGCGCCGTGCGCGCGGCGCGGTGCGTGCGCTCGAAGCTGAGGAAGCCCGGGATCGTCACCTTCTCGTCGCCCTTGGCGACGACGTCGCCGACGCTCTCGGCGAGGGCGGTCAGCACCGCATCGGCGTCCTTACGGGTCACCTCGGCGCGCTCCGCCAGCGCAGCCACCAGTTCGCTCCGGTTCATTGCTTTGCTCCATATTCCTGGATCAGCCCGGTCTGCGGCGTGCAGGCGGGACAAGCCGACATGCTGCCATCGGCCACTGACAACGCGACCCGCGGGGCAAAGCAGCAGTACCAATATCGCCCATAAGGGACATATGGCGCCGTCTCACGTGGAGGCGGCCCGGCGGGCCGCCCGGTCGTTCGAACAGCAGTACCGTGGCGGGGTGGCACAGACATACAACTTTCCCGAGGACCTTCGTACGGCCCAGGACGAACTTGATCAGGTACGCGGCGACCTGCAGCGCCTGCTGAAGCGGCAGCCCTGGTCTGTCGAACCGCTGCCCGCGTGGGACTCGCACGAGAACTCGTGGCGGCCGGCGTCGCGCCCTGATTCGCCTGGCTGGAACTCTGACGACCAGGCGACGCACGGCCAACTCCGGGTAAGGGAAACCGAACTGGCCGCGTTGATCGTCTGCCATTCGTTCTGGGAGACGGTCGAGCCGGCCGAACGGTCCACCGCGCGCAGCCAGCTCAAGCACCACCGCGACCACGCGCTCGCGGCATAAGCCACCATGGCCGCCGAGGCGGCGGTACGCCGATAGGTCTGTGCCTCGAAGTGTTCGAGCGCAGGCGTAACCAAGTCCCGCCGCGCTCGTTGGAATGGTGCGGAGCATGGGGAGAACACCTCTGGGGGTGCACATCTGGAGGCGTTTCTACGTCCCGTCCCACCTCGTCTCCGACGCGGCATCGGTGCTGGCGACACGGAGGGTGGGCAGGTTTCGGCCAACGTCTATCCGTGTGGCCGGTTTGTGGTGCATGGTGTGCATGCGGGCGCCGCGCTAATCCCCCGGGTGAGGCCCCCTTGCCGGGCCCTGCTGGTCGCTGCGACCGGCGGGGCCCGCCGCACCTCCCGGCTCCCCACGGGAGGCCATACGGCTGCCCTGGCGCTCGTATGCCTTCCGTTCCACCCGGGTGGCGTTTGCGCGATTTGCGGGCGGGACCCGCCGCGCTGCCCGTATCAACGCAGCATGTTCAAGATCGTGTTGCGGGGCCTGACCGCCGCCGCTCTCCTCACCGTGCCCCTCACCACCCCGGCCGCCGCGGACTCGGCCCGGCACGTCGCACTGCTGCCGCTGGCCTCCGCCGTCGACCTGCTGCCGGCTGCCGCCGAGTCCCGCGACGGCTACCAGCGCACCGCGTTCAAGCACTGGGTCGACGCCGACCGCGACTCGTGCAACACCCGCGTTATCTGCACACTCAAATCGGGATGGAGCGCAATGCCTTTGGTACATATGGATCTTAGCGCGGTGGTGGTCTTGAGGCACGTGAGGCACAGAGAGCGGAAGCGAGTCGCTCGCATCATTCCTCTGAGTTCAGGACTGAGCCCAGGACGCTATAGCCTCCGCCCGTGACCAACCATCGTGTCCAGAGCAACGAACCTGCGCGCGCCGAACTACCCCACTACCAAGAGATTCTGGACAACACGGACTGGGCTTCGCTCGAGACCCCATCAGGCACGGGTGAACTCCTGCCGACTGCCCTGGTACGACTTCTTCACGCGGACCCGCGTGTCAGGGCCACCGCCGTCGTGGATGCGCTGGGGGCAGTGACCCACCAGAACACCATCTACGAAGCCACCGTGCCTGTAGCGCTGTACGTCGCGACGGTCCTCAACCACCCGGCCACTGTTGCAGGCGGCTTCGAGCAGGATGCCGATCAGACACCGCACTACCTCACCCGCGTGGTGCTACTGGATTGGCTCAGCAGCACTGCCTACGACGCAGACGACGAATGCGTTGCCATCGGCGAGCGCAGTTCGGGCAGCGCGTTTCTCGACGAGTGTCCGGACATGCGTGCTTTTCGAGACCTGCGTCCCAGCTTCTACTCCGCCGTTCACCCGCTCCTCGAGCACGACGACGCGGACGTACGCGCGGCGGCTCTCGTCGCTGCCCTCCCCCTGGCAGAGCATCCCGTACTCGCTCAACACCGAACCGAACTGGTTGACCACGCCCGACGTCTGCTGAACACCAGCACCGACCGCTACAAACGCGACCGTGTCCTGGAAGCGCTGACGGCGTGGGGCCACGACATCAGCGGCCTGGAAAACGCAGACGATGTGGCAGTCCGTGAACTCCGAGCCCGGCGGATCGCCGAACGCTGGACGGGCGGCTGCTCAGAAGACCCGCCATTCTGACTCATGCCCCGCAGCGGTCCCGCATTGCACGGTCACTCAAGGTGCACGCACCACAGAAGCAGAAGCTGAGCCAGAACCAGCTTTCGTTGATGAAGCCCAGGTGGGCCCCTTGACAGGGCCACCACGTCCACGATGGATCGGATTCTCAAGGCACCGCGCGTATGGCCTTTCGTAGGGCGAGGTCGAACACCGCCGGTGTTCGGCCCGGCCCGGGGGCACGAGGGCGGTGACGTCATGTCGGATCGGGTCGGGAACGTCTCACGGACGCGTTACGAAGAGCTCGTCGCGGAAGCGCGCGAGCTGATCGCTCAGGTCACGAAGGCCCAGTTCGCACTGGGTGACAAGGCTCTGCTCATCGAACCGATGCGACCGGTGGGAGGGTCAGTGGCCAAGGGGGCGGACGACCTGTTCACGGTCGACTGGGACGACTCGTTCCGCGGCTGCGGGACCAGGAGTTCAGCGACGACGAACGTGAGACCGTCCGTCGTTCGATCGCCAAGGTCCGGGGAGCTGCCGACTGGCTGGAGGCCGCGCTGGAGACGGGCACGTTCCCCTGGACGAGCAGCTCGCCCAGCTCCTCAAGGGCGAGTGACAGCAGTGTCCCGCCCTCCCCGAGGCGCCGGTCAGGCCCGGCCCTTGTCCGAGCACTACGGCGACCTGGTCCGCGTCTCGCTCATGGAAGCCCGACCATCAGGACTCCAGACCAAGCAGCTGGTCGCCGCCACCCGTCTCTCTCCGTCGCAGGTCGCCCGGGGAGTCCGTCATCTGCGGGACGTCGGGGCCTCGGAGCACCTGACCCCGATCATCTGGCGCCGCAAGGACGGCTATCTCTTCTCCGAGGAACCGGCCGACTGGATCGAATACGAGAAGAAGCAGTTCCGTCTCGTCCTTGGCCGCCTCACCCGGTTGATCACGGGGACGCTCGACCCGCACCTCATGCGCCACCCCGACGACGAGTGGGCCCAGCTCGCATCCGCCCAGCTCACCGGCGTCCGCGCCACCCTCGCCCAGCTCTCCAAATGACCCCGGACCTCTCCTCATGCGAGCTTCAACGACCCGCCGTCGCCGCTATCCCTCCGACACCACGGTCGCGGAGTGGGCGCTGATCGAACCGCTGCTTCCCCTGCCGGCCTGCCAGACCAAGATGGGCGGCCGACCGGAGAAGTGGCCACGGCGCGACATCGTCGACGCGATCCGCTATCTCGTCGACAACGGAGTCAAGTGGCGGGCTTTGCCTGCGGATTATCCGCCCTGGCAGACCGTCTACTACCACTTCGCCGCCTGGCACCGCCGCGGCGTCATCGGCTATCTCCGTGATCAACTCCGTCGACAGATCCGCACGGGCCAGGGGCGATGCCCCTGGCCGGTGACGCTGATCCTCGACTCGCAGTCGGTCAAAGGCGCCGAGACAGTCTCCAAGGCCACCCGCGGGTTCGACGCCGGGAAGAAGATCAACGGCCGCAAGAGACACATCGCCGTCGACACCCTCGGGCTTCCGGTGATGATCACGGTGACGCCTGCCGACACCACCGACCGTGACGCGGCCCGCGAACTCCTCTGGCGGCTACGGGTCATGCAACCGCAGATCACGCAGGTCTGGGCCGACTCCGCCTACGGCGGCCAGCTCATCAACTGGTCGGGCAGCTTCCTCAACATGACCCTCAAAACGGTCTCCCGCCCCCGCGGCGCGAAAGGCTTCGTCGTCCTGCCCAGGCGCTGGAAAGTCGAACGGACCCTGGGCTGGATCATGAAAGCCCGCCGCAACGTCCGCGACTACGAACGTCTTCCGCAGCACTCAGAAGCCCACCTGACCTGGGCACTCATCACTCTGATGACCCGCCGGCTCACGCGCAAAGGCCCTCACGCCAGCTGGTCGAGAAGCTTGACCGGCCGACCCTCGCCCCACCTTGGGCCCCCTTGGCAGTCCTCACCCTGAGCTTCATCCCCGGCGCTGTGGAGCCGCCGAAGGCGGCTCCACAGCGCAAAGGCATGCCCGCACGCGCCCACGGACCATCAACGAGCCGGGATCTCAGCCAGACGCTAAGGAGGCAGACTGGTAGGAGGTCTAGCCTCCAACAATATCCGGGAGATCGTCGGAACTGGTGTCCGCTATGAGTTCGGCGAGCGTGAACTGGGCACTCTCGTCGGAGGCCCACGGATACTGGACGCGGACGAAGTAGGTGCGCTCGGAGAGCCGGAAGACTTGTCGCGTCTGCCGCTTCCGCTTTCTCTCGGTTCTAGCCTCATCGAAGGTGTCGATGAGGCCCCGCATCACGGCAAGAGCTTCAGCTTCGGTTCCTTCGACTTCACGGTAGACGCCGTAGGTGAAGGCTTCCGACTGGCCCGCAGCTTGCAGGATGGCCCATCTGGGCAAGGCGTTCTCCAGTTCGTGAGGTGGCCCGGCACACGGGCCGTCTCACTCCATCGGCCAACCGGCATCGAGCCGGATGATCTCGGCATGGGGACGCTATAGGACAGAAGTGCGGCCTGTGCCTCACACTACTGAAGGTTTCTGGGTTGGTCATGATCTAGTAACCGACGGGATCCCCTTTTCCAGAGATCTCAGACAGGCACTAAAGCCGACCAGGACCCAGCCGACTGGTTGCCACCCCTTGCGGACGCCCGCTGCACCTACACCGCGGACTGGGTGGCAACGAAGCTCCGCTGGCACTTGGTCGACGACCGGGAACGCGCCGCTCTGACCGGCTTGGCCGAAGGGTGCGGGCAACAGCCGGTGGAGTACGAACCGGCGCCCTAGCCGGGGGCCGCTGTCGGGGTGCGTGCGGCTCGCGAGCTCGTTGGCAGCGAAGGTCACTCTCCGAGTTGCTTCGTCAGAGCGCGGTTCACGAAGGGGTCTCGACCAGATACGTATGAGGGGCGAGGCCCGTATCCACTGCTCTGGTAGAGCGCCAGGGCACCGTGATTGCTGACACCGGTCTCCAGGACGATCTGCATGGCACCCCGGGAGGCTGCTTGGTCCTCCAGGCTCCGAAGAATGTGCCTGCCCAGGCCTTGGCCGCGCGCGGTAGCCGTCACGTACATCCGTTTGATCTCTGCGGTGTTCGCGTCGAGGAGGCGGATGCCGCCGCAGCCCACGGCCACACCGTCCCGGTCAGCGATGAGGAACAGCCCGTGCGGTGGGTCGAAGTGCGCGGCGGGGGTGTCGGCGGGGTCGTCGGCGAACCCGTAGGTGGCGACCTGTTCCCGGTACAGGGCCTGGGTGAGGCGGCGTGCGTCGGGATGGTCGTAGGGCACCTCCCTCAGCAGCCGGGCGGATTCGCTGGGCTGGGCAACGCTGAAGGTGGTCATGACACCGATAGTGCCCGGTCGACCATAGCGAGCGCATCAGCGCCGTCCGGGGAGTGGATGTGGGTGCCTGCCTGGCGGCGGATGCGGCGCAGGAGGCTGCGGCAGCGGATCGACTGAACGTGCGGCACGTGGTCGGCCAGTCGCAGCAGCGTGTGCAGGGTGGTTTCGGTGTCGTGCGCGAGGAGGTGGGCGCGCGCGAGGTGGATGCCGTGCAGGAGAGCGGAGCGCTGGAAGCCGCTGGTCGGACCGTTGTCGGCGAGTGGGGACAGGTGTTCGGTGGCTTCGGCGAGGAGTCGTCGTGCGTGGCCGGGGTTGGCTGCGGCGAGTTCGACGAGGGCGTGGCCGGTCTCGGCGGCGACCTGTTCGGGGGTGAAGTAGTACAGGGCTGGGGGGTCGTCGTCGCGGCGGTGCTGCAGCAGCAGGTGGCAGCGTTCGGTGGCGTTGCGGAAGGCGTCTGTGTCGCCGGCTACGGCGTACGCGGTGGCCAGCCGTCCCCATGCCCGGGCGCGGACGATGGGCAGGCTGCGCGCGGTGTGGTCGACGGCGGCTTCGGCGAAGCGCAGGGCGGCCGCGGGCTTGGCGCAGGCGGCGTGCTGGTAGGAGAGCATGCCCAGGACGTTGGCGACGGCGTGGGTGTCGCCGGCGGAGCGGGCGAGACGGATGGCGAGGAGCTGGTAGCGCTGGGCGGCGGCGTTGAGGTCGGCGTCGAAGGCCATCCAGCCTGCGAGTTGGGCCATTCCGCTGGCTGTGATCAGCAGACGGGTGCCGATGTCGGTGCTGTAGCGGCTGTTGCGTACGAGTTCCAGGACGCCCGCGAGCTCGCTGCGTACGTAGCGCTGGGGCAGGGCGCCGCCGCCGGCGGTGTCGTCGAGGCGGCGTAGCTGGCGCAGGTGGCCTTCGAGGGCGTCCATGAACGGGGGGATGACCTCGTCGGGGCCTGATCCCGGGAAGGTGTGGAGCGGTGCTTGGCGGGTGGCATCCCAGACGGCGCTGAACAGGGTGGTGTCGGTGGCCGGGTGGAGGACGGCTTGTTCCCGCGGTTCGGTGGCGGTCCATGCGGTGGCGGTGGCCAGGATCTCGGTCAGGGAGCGTCGGCCGAGGAGGTCGTCGGTGGCCGTCTTCTCCCGGTGGCTGGGGCGTTGTTCGTGTCCCCACAGGTCGGCTGTGGTGTAGGTATCGCCGGTGGCCTCGGTGATCACGGTGGCGACGAGGCGGCGGACGGTCTCGGAACGTGGCTGAGCGCCGTTCAGCCAGCTGCGGCCGGCAGTGAGGTGCAGGGCGGGTTCGCCGATGGCGTCCAGGCGCGGGTTGAGGGTGCGCACAAGTTCGCGCGGTGACCAGCCGGTGCACTCCAAGGCGTCGGCGAGGTGCTGGTTCTGTATGCGTCCGCCGGGCGCCGGTAACCGGTCCAGCGCTGCGCTGCGGAGAGATATCACAAGCAAACGGTAGGTCAGTCTGCGCGGGTTGGGCACGAATTCTCGGCTTTTCTCAGTCTCACCCTGACGTTCTCACCGTTCTCACCCGTCCCCTCTGCCGCAGCCTGCGGCGTCGCTGTCTGCTGGTGCACCCCGCCGGCGCAGACCGTGCCCGCGGCGCGGACGGCCGCCCCGCAGGGGCCGCCGTCCGGGATTCCCGCCTAGGGCGTGCACCGGGCACCGACCGGTGTGCGCAGGACCTGGAGAACGGCATGTCGCAGACCGCTCCTGCGGATTTGGAACTTGACCACGTCGCGGAGGCCCTGGCGCAGTACGTGCGCGGCGGCGGCCAGCTGTCGATCGCCGACGGCTCCGGGGTGATCGGACGCCTGGAAGCACAGCTCAGCGATGTTCTGGGCTTGTCGAACACGCTCACGTTCGCGTCGGGCACGGCAGCTCTGCACGCGGCCTATTTGGCCCTGGACCTGCCGCCCGGCTCGGAGGTGATCGGCGCCGTCAACACCTTCCATGCGTCGCTGACTCCGGCCGCGCACTGCCGGCTGAACGCGGTGCTGGTCGACGTCGAGCCGGACACCGGGACCATGTCGCCCGCCGCGCTGGAGGCGGCTATCGGACCGATGACCCGGTGTGTGACCGTCACCCACTACCTGGGGCACCCCGCCGAGATGGACAAGATCGCCGAGATCTGCCGTGCACGGGATCTGCGCCTGATCGAGGACTTCAGCCACGCAGTTCTGTCCACGTGGCAGGGGCGGCCGGTCGGCATGTTCGGGGATATCGCCGTCGGCAGTCTCCAGGCGCGCAAGACCCTGGTCGCCGGTGAGGGCGGCATCCTCGGCACCCGGCTGCGGTCACTGTACGAACGGGCTGTGCTGGCCGGGCACTACCGCGGCCGCGCCCTGGCCTTGGAGGACGAGGCGCTGCGGGTGTTCGGCGAGACCGGGCTTGGCCTGAAGATGCGCATGCACCCGCTGGCCGCCGTCGTCGCGCTGGCCAACGCTGAGCGGCTGGTGGAACGGGTCGCGGCCCGCACTGCGCTGTTGGAGAGGTTCAGCCGCCTCCTGGAGTCGGTGCCGGGTGTCCGGCCGCCGGTGGTGCGCCCGGGCGCGGGCATGGGCGGATGGTTCAGCTACCGGCCCCAGATCCAGACCCTGCAGCTGAAGCGCGGGGCGGATACGGACGGGTATCTGCGCAGGTTGCAGGCGGCCGGTGTCCCGGCGCACTACCCGTCGATCGGCTCGCTTCAGGACATGCCCATGTTCACCGACCCGGTCCCGATGCGGGCCGCCGCCGGGACCTGGTGTCCCCGGCTCTGCGGTCCGTTTCCCGGAGCGGCCGCCTTCGACTCGGGCCGGATCAGTGTGACCGTCACCCCTCACGACAGTCCGCAGACGATCGACGCGTACGCCGCCGCCTTCGCCGACGTCTCCCGGGACCTGGCCGTACGGGACGCCGCCTGATGGCCGCCCCGACGGCAGGCCGCTCGGAGCGGCTGACGACTCCCGAGCGGCAGCGGATCTTCGCCTGGTCCCGGGAGATCGACGCCAACCGGCGGCAACTGGAGAAGCGCTGGACGCAGCAGTTCGCGGCCAGCGGCTGTGTCGTCCTTCCTCTCCAGGGTGCTCCTGCACCGCTGGAGCATCTGGCGGAGGGCGGCGGCTTCCGGATCCCGGCCTCCCACACGGGTCAACTCGGCAGTGCGGCAGCGGACTTCTTTTCCGACATGGCGGTCCGCGACGGCTGGGCCTACCTGCGCGGTTTCGGCTACTACGCCGCCGACGCACAGATGTACCTGCCCGGCCGCGCCCCGTCCCCGGCCCGTCGCTTCTCGCTGGTGGCCGAGCGGTGGCCGCGGTACGCGGCGTTCGCCCGGCCGCTGGCCGACGGCGCGGCAGAAGAACCGGCCCGGTGGTATCCGTGGCTGGCCTGGCTGGCGTTCCTCGAAGCGGCCGTCAACGACGTGTGCACCGCCCGGTGGAGCGCGGCAGCCCTCGGACAGGAAGAGACGGCGGCCGTCCTGGACGGCCTTCTCGAAGGTCTCGCTGTGCTGCTGGCCGAAGCCTCCTTCAACCGCTGGCATCCGGCAGCCGGTCCGTGCGCTCCGCACACGTGGGGAGACCGGGCGGTTGCGCTGCTGGCCGACCCGCACGCCGCCGAGGTGCTCCACGGCGTCGGCGGGGAGCTGGCCTGTCGCGGCGCGGCGGCGGATGCGGTGCGCGCGGTGCGCGAGGGCGACGTGCTGTGGCAGGTCGCCGCCGTCGCCTACACCCGCTGGCCCGCGATCACCCACTCCCACCCCCAGGCGCCAGTGCTGCTGGTGAGCGAGGCGTTCGGCGCGATGGCCGTCGGCCCGTTGCTCGCCGGAATGCTCCCGGCCGCCGATCGGGCCAGGGTCCGGCTGGCCGTGAGCCGATTCTCCGTCCACGAGGCGGAGATGGCCCGCGTCGCTGCGGGCACGTGGCGGACCGGTCCACTGGATGCCGACGGCGTGGTGGTCGTGCACGTGGACGACAGCGTGTTCACCGGCCGCACGCACGACGGGCTGCGCGACAGCCTGACCGGCACCCCGGCAGCGGTGTACCTGGTGCCGCTCACCCTGGACGTCGGCACCCCGTTCAACCATCCCGAGGAACTCACCGCGCTAGGCCGGGACGTCGCCGACCACCTGGCCACGCTGGAAGAACAGGTGCGACAGGTGGGCGGGGTCCTTCCTGCCGCGCCGAGCCTGTGGGCTCGGCGCAAGCGTCCGGGCCCGCCCGGAGAGAGCGCCGTCGCGGCCTTCGCACGGGTGTCGGGCGGCTCGGACCGGCTGCTGGCGCTGCTGTGGGACCGGTACGCGCCGGAGGTCCGCCGTGTCTGACCCCCGGCTGCCCGCGGACAGCGCACCGGTGCCGGTGCCGGTTTGTGACCTGGTCTTCTCGGCCGCCGACGGGCGCCGCGCCCGGATGGTGTCCTGGCGGGCCTACCAGGTGATGGCCGCCGACGTGGCGGCACAGATCCGCGCTCAGCATCCTGGGCCACTCACGCTGGTCGGGGTGCTGCAAGGCGGCTGGATCACCGCGCAGTCGCTGGCCGACCTTCTGCCCGGCTCGCTGGTGCTGGCCGCCGCGGCCCGCCACCACGGCGGCCGCACCGATGGCATCAGCCTGTTCGCCGCCACGGACGGCCTGCTGACGCCGGCCACCCCACCGGCCGGGCAGCCGGTCGTCGTGGTCGACGAAGTCGTCGACTCCGGCCGCACCGCCCGCTACTACCTCAGCCAGCTCGCCCCGTACAGCCCGCAGCTGGCGTGCCTGGCCACGTCCGACCGTGCCGATCCGGCACCGCAGTTCGCCGCACGGACGATGAGCGACCTTCCCGCGCTGGTCCTGCCGTGGCGGGTCCTTCGCGACTTCGACCAGACCGCCGCCTGCCTGCTGGCCGCCGGCCCCCTGACCACGAAACAGATCGACGAAAGGCTGCGTGAACTCGGCCATGACCTCGGCCCCGACCTTCTCGAACCCCACCTCGCCGAACTCGCCCGCCGAGGACGGCTCCACCACCGCGGCTTCCACTGGCACCGGCTCTGATCTGGCGCGTGTGGCCGCCTTCTACGACGCGGACCCGGCCCGGGAGTGGCAGCGCACCCGCTCGAGCCCCTACCACCGGCTGGAGGCTGAGGTCATCCACCGCCAGGTCCTCGCCGCTCTCCCGCCGGCCGGCCGCATCCTCGACATCGGCTCCGGCCCCGGCGTCCATGCCCTGGCCCTGGCCCGCCGCGGCCACACTGTCGCCCTGTCCGACCTGTCCGCCGCGAGCCTGGCCGTTGCCCGCGACCGGTTCAGGGAAGCCGGACTGGAGGGGCAGCTGCTCGGCACATGGCACAGCCCAGCCCAACTCCTCGCCCCGCCAGGTCACTTCGACGCGGTGCTGCTGTTCGGACCGCTCTACCACCTACTTGACGACGCCGATGCCGCCGAGACGGTGCGCCGCGCAGCGGCCGCTCTGGCGCCCGGCGGCCGCCTGTACGCGATCTTCCTCACGCGGACCTCCGTCCTGCGTGACCTCCTCAAGCGCGGCCGCTTCACCGACATGACTGCCCTGGCCGCCTCCGGCTACCTCGGCCACGGCCGCTACCAGCCACCAGCAGGCGTCCCGGACACCGACTACATGCCGCCCACCCGCACCCACAGCCTTCGCGAGGCCGAAGACCTGCTGCGCGGCGCCGGGCTGGAAATCAGCGACCGCTACTCCCTGGAGGGCGTCGCGGCCTGGATGCGCCCCTACGTCGACCAGGCAGCCGCCGACCGGGCCGCATTCACGCAGCTGAGCGACGCTGTCCTGGCCACCACCGGCCTGCCCGAACTCGTAGAGGCCGGAGACCACTTCCTCCTGACCGCCACCCGCACCGGCCTTCCCCGCCCGCCCGCACCCGGACGCCGGAGCAGCGGACGCCCGGACAGCGTCGGACGGCACCGCACCGTGCTGGCCGACGCGACTGACTCGGTGTGCTTCGCACCAGCTGCGGTCCAGCACCGCGGCCGCCGCCTGCTCGCCCTCACCACCGGCCCGAGCTCCGCGCGCACCTACGAGCCGCGGCAGCTGCCCGGCCGGGCCCCCGAACCCTGGTACACCGGCGGCCGCAACCGGGTGATGCTGTGCCAGCTGCCGCACACCGGCCCCGTCCTGCTGGCCGATGCCCGCCCGCTGCCCGTCCCGGACGGCTGTGACGACGTCATGGGCCCAAGTCTGGTCAGCGACGGCAACACCCTTATCGCCTTCCTCAGCGCCCGTGCTGACGGCGGCCCGTGGCGGATCTACCGCACCCTCAGCCACGACGGCGGCTCCACCTGGACCACCCCGAAGACCGTGCTGGAGCCCAGCAGCGGACACGCGAGCGAGAGCGAACACGTCCTGATGCCCGCCGTCCTGCGACGCGGCGGCGCCTGGTGGATGTGGTACGCCGGGCGGGACGGCCACCACCGGCGCATCCACCTGGCCACCTCCACCGACGGCACCTCCTGGCAGCGCCACGGCATCGTCCTGGACACCGGCATACCGGGCGCACCGGACGCCTACGCGGCGGACTGCCCCGCCCTGGCGCCGACTGCCGACGGCGGGCTGCTGATGGTCTACGGCGCCGGCACCGCCCGATGCCTGGCCGCCGCACACAGCGTGGATGGGAAGAGCTGGCGGCCGCTGGGCACGATCCTGCACCGCGCAGGACCCGGTGCGCCGGACGCCCGTTACGCGTTCTATCCCGCGCTGGTCCCCGACCGGTCCGGGCAGGTCCGGCTGTTGTACGCGGGCGAGGACGAGACGGGGCACTGGTCGCTGCTCGACGCCGGACTCCTCGATCCCGATCTGCTCGCCCAGCGGCCGTCGCCCCTGGAGCTGACCGTGGCCGTCGACACGGCTGTCGCCCGGGTGCGGGCCGAAGTGCCTGCCGAGTCCTGGCAGATCACTTCCGACAGTCACGGCCCGGCCTGCTCCTACACCTCGCCGGACGGCGCCATCACACAGCTGCGGCCCAGCAGCGGCCCGGTCTTCGCCGCCCGCACCCCGGCTGGCCCCGTCATCGTCAAACCCGGGCGCTCCACGGCCTTCGCCGAACGGGAACACACCGGCCTGCAGGTCCTGGCGCGGCACCTGCCCGTCCCGGAGACCGCGCTGCACTACCAGGGCGACAACGCCACCCTGATCGTCGAGCACCTCGACGCTGGCGCCCTGCGCAACCTGGCCGTCACCGACCCGGGCGCCTTCACCCGCGTGCTCGGTGACCTGTCCGTGCGGCTGGTCCGCCTGATCACCGCCACCGCCCGCCCCTACCGGGAGCAGGACGCCGATCACTCACTGCAGACCCCCGTGGTGCTGTCCGGCTGGGTGGAGGACCTGGCCCGCCGGATGAGGCCCTGGTGGAACCACGCCCTTCACCTCAACGGCGAACCCACGCAGCTCACCTGCGCGGGGCTGGTGCACCTGGCCCGTCGTTCGCTGCCTCCGGGCGGCCACCTCGCCTACGGCACCGGGGACCTCCACCTCGGCAACGTCCTCGTCGACCGGGCTGACCCGCACCAATGGTGGGTGATCGACGCCGAGTTCGCCGGACTGCACGACCTCGACCAGTCACTGGCCAAACTTGTCGGGTCCTGCCTCAAGCACACGGGCCTGCTCACCGATCCTGCCGTCGCCGTCCGCGGCAACATCGTGGACATCACCTGCCGCCCCCTGGGTCCGCTCGGAGAACTGCTCCTGACCACACCCTGGCTGCTCGACCACTTCGAGGGCCTGCCCGTGGACCGCAGCCGCATCCTGGGCCTGCTCCTGCCCGACCTCTTCTTCCGCCTCACCCCACCAGGCACCCCCGCAGGGCCGGGCGGCCCGTTCGGGCTGGCAGCAGTCGCCCTCGGTGCCCGGATGACCGGCCACGGAATTGCCCGGTGAACCCCGCACCCGCCGTCGGTACCCCGGGCAGCCCCTACGGGCTGCCGACAGGCATCACCACGGTGCTCTTCGACCTCGACGACACCCTCGTGCCCTACCTGCCGTGCTGGACCACCGCCCTGGACACCGTCACCCAGCCCCTCGCCCACACGCACTCCGGCGTGAGCGGGCCGGCCATCGCCGCCGCCTACACGCGGGTGTCCGACACGCTGTGGCGCGACTACGAACAGGCACTCGCCCACCTCGGCCCGACGCCGGTCATCCGCGCCCACGTCTGGCGTACCGCGCTGCACGAGTGCGGTATCCAGCCGGACGAGAGGGAACTCGGCGCTCTCGTCGCCGACTTCGCCCGGCAGCAACTTCTCGCGATCACCCCCGACCGGCAGACCGCGGCACTGCTGGAGCGGCTCGCACTGCGCTACCGGCTCGGTGTGGTCACCAACGGCGACCGCTCCACCCAGCACGCCAAGCTCGGACACGCCGGACTCGACGGCGCCTTCGAGACGGTGGTGTGCGCCCTGGACACCGGAGCCCGCAAACCCGACCCGGCCCCGTTCCTCCACGCGTGCTCCGACCTGTCCGTCGCCCCCGAGCAGTGCCTGTACGTCGGGGACAGCTGGGCCAACGACGTCGTAGGCGCCCATGGTGCCGGGATGCACCCGGTCTGGATCTGTCCCGACACCGTCCCCGCGCCGCCCGGCCGGCCTCCCGCCGCTCGCTTCCCCGACCTCCCCTCCTGCCTGAACGCCCTGGCCGCGCATGCCGTCCGGCGTCCGGCCCGTGAAACGGAACCGACATGACCACCACCGTCCTGCCGGGCCGCCCGGCCACCCGCCCGGACCGGGCTCCCGTCTCCGGTGATCTGCTGGGCACAGTCCGCATCCCCGCCACTGAACTGCACGCCGCGGCCCGTGCGGGCGCCCACCCGGCGCTGCTGGACCGGTTCTTCCCGCCCTGCGACGCGCACGGAACCCGGCTGGGCCGCAGCGCCGCCTACTACCAGCCCCGCACCGCACTGCCCGCCGCCGCGGCGCTGGCCGGCACCCTCTCTCTCCTCGGCCACCACGTCCCCGGACAGACCACGCACCTGCGTCACGCCCTGCTCGACAACCTCCACAACCTCACCGCGGCCGGCGCCTACGCCCTCTGGCACCACCTCACCGACCACCCGGCCGCCCCAGGAGACCCCCGCCCGGCCGCCCTGGACCGCCTCCTGGACACGGCCACCGCCGCCGTCACGGCACTCCACACCGCGCACCCGCACCCTGAGCCCGACGCCGTCACACCCGCCGACCTGGAACTGCTCACCAGGCTGGAGGGCGGCTGGCGGTCCTTCCGGGAGCTCGACAACCACACCAAGATGATGAACGAGCTGCGGTTCCTCGCCGACCACGTCCTGCTGCCCCGCCCCGACATCACTGACCTGCTCGCCCCGCTGTACGGATCACTGTCCCTGGCCCTGACCGCCCGCGCCCTGCTGCCGCTGCTCGTGGACCGCCCCGTCCGAGTGCACCTGGTGCGGCTGGGCTTCCACGACCAGTCAGCCGTCCCCTACCTCGGCGCCGACGGCACCATCCGCCACCGCGCCACCGCCCCCGCACCCCAATGCGAGGCCCTGGCGGCCGCCGTCACCGACAGGACCGTGCTGGTCGTCGACGACAACTGCGGCTACGGCAGCACCCTGCGCGCCGCACGCACCCTCGTCGAGCAGCTCGGCGGCGAGGCTGTCACCCGCAGCGTCGAGTCCGCGTGGAGCCTCTACCACCGCAGCGGACTCCACGACATCGCCGACGCCGCCGACCTGCCGAGCCTGCGCCCCAACCTGCACCACAGCATTCAAAAACGCCTCATCGGCCACCTCCTGCGCGGCGACGCACACGAATACGCCCGCGACCCCGCCCACCAGGCCCACGGCACGCTGCACCAGCAGATGCGTGACTCCTTCGACCTCGCCCTGAGCACCGGCACCTGGAGCAGCGGCCAACTCGCCGCGATGCGCGCCGAACTCGGCCACGCCACCACCTGGGCCGAACCGCCTGTCCCCCGCCCGGCCGCACTCAACGTCGCCGCCTGAACCCGGGAGCACCCCGATGCCCGCCCCTTCCCCCGCACCCGCCCGCCGGTGGCGGGTCAACATCGACGTCCAGCACGGTACGGTCGCCTCCCACCCCGGCCTGCCGCCAGGCAGCCTGATCGCCGACGTGCTCGGCGACGGTGTGCCCGCCGCTGTCATCGACCTCGACCGCTCCACCGGCACCAGCACCAGTACCGCGCTGCTGGAGACCGCCGTCCGGCGCCACCCCGGACGCCTGTGGGTCGGCGGGCGGCTCACGCCCGGCGACCCGGCGATCCCCCGCCTCCTGGAAGCCGGTGCGGCCGGCGCCCTGATCGGCTCCACCGGCCTGTTCCCCGCTGGTCTTCTCCAGCCCGCCAACTGGCCCGACTTCGCCGCCCTCGCCCCCGCCGGCCGGCTGATGCTGTCCGTCGACGCCCTGGACGGCCGCGTCGTCACCGACGGCTTCACCCGTCCCACCGGCCTGCCCCTGGACGACACACTGGACGCACTCATCACCGCCACCAGCAGTGAACACCCCATCTTGGTCACCGACGCCGGCGCCGCCACCCGCCGCACACCACCCCCCTGGGCCGCCCTCGACCGTCTCGCGGCACGCCACCCGCACGCCGACCTGTGGTACGCGGGCGGCCTGGCCTGCTGGCCGGACCTGCAGCGGCTGTGGCATCTCGGCTGGGGAGCCGTCGTCGGCCGCGCCTACCTCACCGCTCCGCGCGGCCTGCCCGACACCACCGGCCATCACCACCGGACACCGCCCGTGACGCCGCATCCCTGACCGCCGAGCGCTCGTTACGCGCCTCGTGTGTACGACTGGGGCCGGCCGCATCATGCGGCCGGCCCCCATGCGTCGGTCCGGGACGCCGCTACAGCTGACGGACCGGCAGCCCGAAACGCTTGGCGAGTTCCGCCTTGATCTCCGCGACCGGCAGCGTGCGCTCCATCCGTGGCGAGTACAGCAGCGAGCTGACGATCGCCGCGGAGGCGCCCGCCTCCGTGAATGCCGCCGCCGCATGTTCCGCCGACCCGGCACCGCCGGAAGCGATCACCGGCAGGTTGACGGCATCCGCGATCGCGCGGGTGATCACCAGGTCGTATCCCTGGTGGGTGCCGTCCTGGTCGATGCTGTTCACGCAGATCTCGCCCGCGCCCAGTTCCTCGCCGCGGCGCGCCCACGCGATCGCGTCCATCCCGGTCGCCACGCGGGCGCCGTCGATGAACACCTCGTACCCGCTGGGAATCAGCTCCGTAGCGGGGACACGCTTGACCTGCATCGACTGCACGATGCACTGGCGGCCGAACTCGACCGAACCCTGGGTGATGATCTGCGGATCACGGACCGCCATCGAGTCGAGGCTGATCTTCTCCGCCCCAGCTGCCAGCACAGCGTGCATGTCCTCAAGGGAACGGATCCCACCGCCCACCGTCAGCGGCACGAACACCTGCTCCGCCACGGCACGGATCGTCACCAGGTCAGCCTGGCGGCGCTGAGCACTGGCGAGGATGTCGTAGAAAATGATCTCGTCGATGCCGTCCGCGTACATCGCGGCGGCGATCGCGGCCGCGTCGCCGACGTCGATGTTGTCCTCGAAGCGGCGGGCCTTCGTCACCCGGCCCTCGACGACGTCGAAGCAGGCGATCAGACGGGCCGTCAGGGTACTGGTGGTCAGCGCGGGCACAGTTCCTCCTGCGGCGTGTTGGAGAACCGCTCGAGCAGGTCCAGCCCGAGAGGACCGGACTTCTCGGTGTGGAACTGGGTGGCCATGATGTTGCCCCGGGCCACGGCGGAGGTGAAGGGCACCCCGTACTCAGTTGTCGCCGCCGTGTCGGCCGGGTCGTCGGGGTCGGCGTAGTAGCTGTTCACGAAGTAGAAGTGGCCCGCGCTGGGCAACGCTGCGAGGAACGGGTGGTCCGAGGCCCGGTGTACCTGGTTCCAGCCCATCTGCGGCACCCGGACCTGTTCACCGTCGAAGGCCTTCACAGTGCCGGGAATCCATCCCAGGCACCTCGCGTCCTGTTCCTCGCTGGCCTCGAAGAGGACCTGGAGGCCGACGCAGATGCCCAGGAAGGGCATATCGCCGTCCACGACCCGCTCGCGGAGCGCATCGGGCCATCCGGCTTCGGACAGGTACTCCATGGTGGTGCCGGCCGATCCGACACCCGGCAGGATGACCCGGTCGATGCCGTCGAGATCGTCAGGTGAGGTGAGCAGACGGTTCGGTACGCCGAGAAAGTTGAGCGCGTACCCCACGCTCTGGCTGTTGCCGGTGCGGTAGTCGATCACGCCGACCGCAGGTCGGTCGTAGTCCTGCATGAACGCCTCAATCTAAGGGCTGCCCGTGGGTGCCCTGGTTGAAGTAGCCGGCCGCATCGAACGCGGCGAAGGTCACTGTGAGTTTATCGACGCACGGCACTCAGTGGCGGCCTGTCCCGATCACCGGACACTGCAGGTCTGGCTCTGCACGCAAGAAGCGGAGTCGTTTATCGACGGCTGACCTGTCTCAACGAAGATTCCGTGATTCTCAGCGAAGGTGAATGGGGGCTCGTTAGTCTCACTGAAGGTTGAGCGCCTGCTCGGCCTTCGGGGCTGGGGGTGCGGTGGAAGCGCTGTCGCGTGCGTACGGCGATGAGGCGTTAGCAGCGTTTGAGCTGGACTTTCTCAGCGATGGAGAGCGCCGCAGGCTCCCTCTGGGAGCGAGTTGGCAGGTTCCGTTCGAGGTGGCCGAACCTGTCCGGCCGTTCCGTTGGGGCAAGGAAACGCCGGGCTTCGCCGGCTGGTACTACTCGGTGACCGTGCGGGATCACGTGGGGTATGAGTCGTGGCTGGAGCGAGACCGGTTGATCCTGCTCGACTGCGATCCGCAGGTGACGGCGATATCGTCGCAGCCTTTCTGGCTGCACTGGGACGACGGCCGGGGACGGCGTCGTCACGCTCCGGACTACTTCGTCCGGCTGGCTGCGGGGCGGGCCCGGGTCGTGGACGTTCGTGCCGAGGACGACATGGATGATCGGACACGGGAGGCCTTCGCAGCGACCGAGCGTGCTTGTGAGGCCGTGGGCTGGGAGTTCGAGTGGGCCGGCCGTCCTGATCCGGTGTTCATGGCCAACGTCCGGTGGCTGTCGCGGTATCGCCGGGCACGCTCCGGTCGGCCGGAGGCTGTGGCTGAGCGCCTTCTGGAGGTGTTCAGCGAGCCGAGGGGCTTATGGGAGGGCAGCGGACGGGTCGGCGACCGGATCCAGGTTCTGCCGGTGCTGTTCCACCTGCTGTGGTCGGGGAAGTTGAAGGCGGATCTGTCGGGAGGGCTGTTGGAGACCGGGAGTCTGGTCTGGGCGAAGGGGCGGCAGCGATGGGCCGGTTGACGCGTCCGCCGACTCTGGTGGTCGGTGAGAGAGTCCGATTCGATGGGCAGGTCCGGGGGGTTCTTGAGGTGACCGCCCAGGCCGTGGTCCTGGAGGATGCCGGGGATCCGCACCGGGTGGTGGCCTTGATCGAGCTGTTCGAGGCGGAGGACTTCGAGGTCTTGTTCCGTCCGGAGCGGATGCCGCTGCCGGCCTCTTCCGTTCTGGAGGCGCTCCCGGCGGCAGCGGTCACACAGGCACTGTGGTGGGAGAGCCACATCCTGGAAGTGGTGCACGGACTGCCGCCGGACGCGGAGCCCGGGACGGAACCGCGCGAGGAGTACGGGCCGGGCACGTCGCTGACCGGGCGGGAGAAGGCCAAGGCCTCGGAGCTTTCGAGGGCTGGGCACCCGGTGACGGCCAGCACGGTCGCCCGGCTGCGTCGCCGCTATCTGAAGGATGGGGTTGCGGGGCTGGCTGATGGCCGCGCGGCCCGCAAGCGGCCGGAGTTCGGGACGGTGGACCCCGAGGTGGTGGACGCGATGCGTCAGGCCATCAAGGAAGGCGTCGACTCCTCCACCCGGACCGCGTCCTACCTGATCTGGAGGACGAAGGAGATCCTAGAGCAGACCCAGGAAGGACATGCGGTTACGTGGCCGTCCCGGGCCACGCTCTACCGGTTGGTGGAGAAACTGACGGCGGGCACCCACGCAACGGGCTCGGCCGTCACACGCCGGTCGAAGGCCCACACGGCGGCTGTCCCGTTCGGGGAACTGACCGTCAGCGCCCCGGGCGAGGTCATGCAGATCGACTCCACCCCGCTCGATGTGATGGTCCGCCTCGACAACGGGGTCGTCGGCAAGGTCGAACTCACGGCGATGATCGACGTCGCGACCCGGACCCCGACAGCGGTCGTTCTCCGGCCGTCGACGAAGTCGGTTGACGCCAGCGTGTTGCTGGCCAGGACTGTTACTCCGGAACTGATGCGCCCGGGCTGGGTGGACGCGCTCAAGATGTCCCGCTCCGTTCTGCCGCACCGGCGGCTGCTGACCCTGGACGAGCGCCTCAAACACGCGGCCGCCAAGCCGGTGATCGTCCCGGAAATGATCGTCTGCGATCACGGGAAGGCGTTCATCTCACGCAACTTCCGAGCCTCCTGCCGGTTCCTGGAGATCGACTTCCAGCCGACCCACAAAGGCGCGCCCTTCGAGAAGGGCCACATCGAGAAAATGCTGGGCTCGGTCGCCACGATGTTCGCGCAGTTCCTCCCCGGCCACACCGGCCGCAACACCGACCACCGCGGCCGGCACCCGGAGAAGGAAAATCTGTGGTCACTGCCCGAATTGCAGGAACTGCTCGATGAGTGGGTCGTCGCAAGGTGGTTGAACCGCCCCCACGAAGGACTACGCGACCCCGACCATCCTGGCCGGCTGTTCACGCCGAACCAGAAGTACGCCGCGCTGATCGAGTCCTGCGGCTACGTCCCGGTCGCCCTCAGCGGCCAGGACTACATCGAGCTCCTGCCCGCGGCCTGGCGGGCCGTCAACGCCTACGGCATCCGGATCAACAACCGCACCTACGACGCCCCGGAACTCGGGCCGATGCGGCGCCACCATTCAGGCGTCACCGCCAAGCGGGGTCTTTGGGAGGTCCACCGCGACCCCTACGACGTCTCCCGGGTCTGGGTACGCAACCACCGCGGAGACGGCGGATGGGTCCAGGCGACCTGGAAATACTTGAACCGGGCACCTGTCCCCTTCGGAGACCTCGCCTGGGACCACGTCAGCCACCAGCTGCCCAAGGCCACCGAGGAAGAACTCGCCGAGGCCGTGGCCGCCTTGCTGACCCGCGCACATGCCGGCCCTACCCAAGTCGCTGAGGGAAAGAAGAGCAAGAAGAACAAGCCCTCCAAGCGGGACCGGCAGGTGACCGCTCGGACCAGAGCCACGGCTCCGGCCGTGATCTCTCCGCAGCCCGAGCCGTCCCAGGAGACCGCGGGCGAGCCCGTTGCGGAAGAACAGCAGGAAGACGAAGAACCGATGGCCGAGGTGATCCCGCTCGGGCTCTTCGACCCGCTTGAGGACCCCTGGAGACGCCCGTGAACACCCCGCTGGCCGACCGGCCGGACGACTTCGGCCGCTACCTGACGGTCCTGCCCGGCTGGCGCGCGTTCGTCGCGGCCTCTGTCGGCAAGCCGATGGTCATGCTCGGCGAGGCTGAGTACGCCGCGCTGGTTCATGAGGCTGAATCCGACGCACTGGCCAAAGACGAGAAGAACACCTACGACGAGGATCGCCTTGACCACCACGCCCGCCTGCAAGTGGTCGCCACCTCCACCGTCCGGCACACCGTCACCTGCGGCCGCCGCCTGGTCATCCTCAACCGTGGCGCGATCAGCGCCCGCCGAGGCCTGATTGTCACCGGGCCGGCCAACACCGGCAAGACGATCTCCCTGACCCAGCTCGGTCTGGCCCACGAACTCCAGGACCGCCGCCGTCACCCCGGCCAGGACGAACGCATACCGGTCATCTACATCACCGTCCCGCCCGCCGCGACACCCCGCATGATCGCAGCCGAGTTCGCCCGCTTCCTCGGCCTCCCGGTCCTGCGAAGCTCCAACATCACCGACCTCATCGAATCCGTGGTCGGCGTCTGCACCAAGGCCCGCAGCGGCCTCGTCCTGGTCGACGAGATCCACAACATCTCCCTGGACACCCGCACGGGAGCCGAAGCGTCCGACACGCTCAAGTACTTCTCCGAGCGCATCCCCGCGACCTTCGCCTACGCGGGCATCGACATCGAGAACAGCAGCCTGCTGACCGGCACCCGCGGCGACCAGATCGCCGCCCGTTTCACCTCGGTCGCCACCCATCCTTTCCCCTACAACGCGGAATGGAAAGGGCTGGTCGCCCAGATGGAAGCCAACCTGCTACTGCACCAGCACAAACGCGGCACTATCACGCGCCTGGACCGATTCCTCCACACCCGCACCGACGGCATGATCGGCACCCTGTCCCACCAGCTTCGCGGAGCCGCCGTCGACGCCATCCTCACCGGCACCGAAAAGATCACCAAAGCCGGTCTGCTGGCCGTCGATCTGGACATCGCCTCCCGCCGCAAGCGCCCGGGAGGCCCCTCGGCCACGAACGACGAAGGGTGCAGATCCAATCAGGGTTCCAAGGTCCACGAGCAGGCCGTTTCTTCAGCGCAGCAGGCCAGCGACGTGGGGCGGCCCCTCAAAGGATCTGCACCCAACCCTCTCTGTCAAAGTAGATCGAGTCAGGCATACTGGATGATTCATTGAGTCGAGGGCGGAGAAGGAGTAGTGCCCGGGTGGCCAGCACGAATGACCACGGGACCCCTGATCCGCAGGTAGAAGCCCGTTCGACCGGTCCGCGCCGGTATACCGCGGAGTACAAGGCGAGAATCCTCGCGGAGTACGAGACGTTGGACAAGAAGGACAAGGGCGCTCTGCTGCGGCGGGAGGGTCTGTACTCGTCGTTGATCACGACGTGGCGGCAGCAACGGGACAAGGGCGCCCGGGACGCGCTCGCCGCGTCGGCCGGACGGCCGAAGGCGGACCCGAGGGACAAGGAGATCGCGAAGCTGAAGGCGGAGAAGGCCCGCCTGGAAGCCGACCTCGCGAAGGCCCGCACCGTCATCGAGGTCCAGGGAAAACTCTCCGCGCTGCTCGACCAGTTCGCCACGGACAGCGCCCCGAACAGGAACGGCGAGAAGAACCGGTGACCGGGGCCCAGTTCGCGGCCGTGGCGTTCAACACCGCCCGCAACCAGGCTCTTGAAGAGCTCACCGGGCTGGTCGGACGCGTCCAGGCATGCGCCGCGCTCGGCGTGAGCCGTGCCACCTACTACCGCCGACACCGCCGAAGCCCCGCCCCGGCCAAGCCGCGGCCAGAACGGCGCCGACACCCCCGCGCTCTCGCGCCCGAGGAGGAGATACGGGTCCTCGATGTGCTCCATTGCCCGGAGTTCGCCGACATGGCGCCCGCCGAGATCTACGCGGTGCTCCTGGACCGGGGTGTCTACCTGTGCTCGGAGTCGACGATGTACCGGCTCCTGCGACGGCACGGCGAGGTCCGTGAACGCCGCCGCCAGGCCGTCCACCCACCCCGGACCGTTCCCGAGCTGGTCGCCGAGGGCCCGAACCGGGTCTGGAGCTGGGACATCACGAAGCTGAAGGGGCCGGTCAAGGGCGTCTACTACTGCCTCTACACGATCATCGACATCTTCAGCCGCTACACGGTCGGCTGGATGATCGCCGCGCACGAGAACAAGGACCTCGCGGAGCGGTTCCTGTCCGAGTCGATCGCCAAGTACGGTATCGAACCAGGACAGTTGACGATCCACTCGGACCGCGGGTCCCCGATGGTCGCGCAGAACGTTGCCCAGATGATGGCCGGTCTCGGCGTCACCAAGTCGCATTCGCGGCCGAAGACGTCGAACGACAACCCGTACAGCGAGAGCCAGTACAAGACCCTGAAATACCGGCACGACTTTCCCGAGCGTTTCGGATCCCTCGAGGACGCCCGGGCGTGGTGCACCCACTTCTTCACCTGGTACAACGAGGAGCATCGGCACTCCGGAATCGGCCTGCACACGCCCTACGACGTGCACTTCGGTCTCGCCGAGCAGCTCCGCGAGATGCGTGCCGACGTCCTCCAGGCGGTCTACGCGAAGCACCCCGAACGCTTCGTCCGCAAACCACCCGAGCCCCCCAAGCTCCCCGCAGCGGCCTGGATCAACCAGCCGGCACCAGACGGCCCACTGATCCCAGCACAGCGTTAAAACGATCTACCTGCCTTGATCGCTTTGACAGGTTCCGCAACGACGAACAGTGACACCATCCGCCCGCAGCACTCCACCGATCGCCCGCCTTCCCTTCCAGACCCGCCCAAGGGCCGGGGAAGGGGTCCGGTCCTTCATCACGCGGCTGGCCCAGGCAAACCAGCTTCCGCCTGCCTACCTGCGGAAGTTTCTTTGTGAACCGCCACTACACCGCGGGGCCCCGAGCTGGGACCGCTTAGCGACTGTCACTGACCGTGATGCCGACCAACTGCGACACACTCTTGAGACGGTGTCATGCGCGGAATGCGGTGCCTCCATATTGGCCAACTCACTTCGCGGCGTTCGCCCGAAGACGTGCTCCGCAGCTTGCCGAACGAAGGTCTACCGCAGGAGACTCCCGCGTTCCACTCCACCCGAACCGGTGCCTTGCCGCGTCTGCGGCAACCTGATGAAGATCCAGTTCGGACAACGTCGCCGCACCTGTTCACCGGCCTGTCGCCAGATTGCCTATCGAGCCCGTCAGCCGGCACCTGAGCCGACGCCTTGCCGTGTCTGCGGCAAGTTGATGGAGGCCCAGTATGGGCAGCTTCGCCAGATGTGTTCGCCTGCCTGTCGGCAGACAGCTCTCGCGGCTCGTCAGCCAGCCCAAGAGCCACTGCTGACTCGCCGGGCCACCGCTCGGCCCCGCACTCCGGGCATCTGCGCGGCTTGCAGGCGTCCGTTGTCCGAGGAGTCAGTCAAGAAGGGTGGCCTGACCTGCTCGCACCGCTGCCGCCAGAAGGCATACCGCCAGCGCAAGGCGATGCCGCCCGAGTAGCGGATCATCCTGCACCGATCATTCTCACCGGCACAGTCGATGCAGATTCGCTGAGACAAACCGCTGAAGCGTGAACCTTCGCTGAGACGAAGATGGATCAGCGCAGCTTCGGTGAGATCGGATCAATCTTCGCTGAGACGGGTCAACGGCTTCGGGAGTCACTTGGCGGCCCCGTCTCTTGATCAATGTCGATGAGTTCGGGAGCCACCATGCTTGGTCGATGCACGGGGCGACGGCGGCGTAGGCGCTGAAGCTCCGTCGGGTCGAGTGCCTCGACTGATGACACGGCCCGGCACGGCCGTTGGGCGGCTCGTACCGGGGCGAGGAACTTCTGCGGCATGCCGGGCTTAGAGGTCGCGCGGATAGGCGCGGTTGGGGACCCCGACAACAGAACGGGCACAGGTCCCGATGATCATGGAGTTGCGACGCTCTGTGACCACTGAGGAGACCTGTGCCCGCGCTGCCATCATGGCTCACCGAACCGCTCTGGGACCAATTCGTGGCTCTGCTGCCCAAGCGGCCGGAGTTCCATCCGGACCATCCACTCGGCTGCCATCGGCGGCGCATCAGTGACCGGATCATCTTCGACAAGATGCTGCAACTGCTGCGCTTCGGCTGCTCCTACGAGGCGATCGCCGACACGGCCTGCTCGGCCACCACGATCCGCACCCGCCGCGACGAGTGGATACAACTCGGCGTGTTCGCCCAGCTCAAGAAGATCGCGCTGGACTCCTACGACCGGATCGTCGGCCTCGTCCTCGACCAGATCGCCGTGGACGGCTCCATCACCAAGGCGCCCGGAGGCGGCGAGGCAGCCGGTCGCTCACCAGTCGACCGCGGCAAACAGGGCCTGAAACGCTCAGGCATGACGGACGGGTACGGCATTCCCCTGGGCCGTGTCCTGGCCGGCGCCAACCGCCACGACTCCCCGTTGCTCGCCCCGACCCTGGACCGCCTGGACGACCTGGGGCCGTTACCCGACGACATCACCGTGCACCTGGACGCCGGCTACGACTCGGACAAGACCCGCGAGCTGCTCAGCGAACGCGGCCTGCACGGCCGCATCGCACACAAGGGGGAGAAGGCGCCCATCCAGGCCAGCAGGCGCTGGCACGTCGAACGCACCCATGCCTGGCAGAACGCCTTCTACCGGCTCGCCCGCTGCTACGAGCGGCGCGCCACTGTCATCGACGCATTCTTCGACCTCGCCGACACCATCATCACCGTGCGTAGCCTGATTCGACGGGCATGGACAACACACCGCTGGGACGAACGCCCGAACCGCCGGCCGTGACCGCACGCCTATCCGCGCGACCTCTTAGTGACGCGAGAACATGAAGATCGTTAACCAGGCCATGAAGACACCCACACACACCCTTTGTGCCCTTGCTCTGGCGGCGGCCGCTCTGTCCGTCTCCGGAGCCGCGCAGGCAGCCGACGGCCCCTCTATCGAGTTGACCAACCAGTTCAATGGCGTGACGCTGACCGCACTCTCTCAAGAGGTCGTGGACGAGGCGACTTCCACTTCCGGAACCCAAGCCGACATGACGATCGTCGTCGCACGCCCGCTCGACACCCAAAACGGGCTCTACACGGCCGATATGACCGTGATCTTCGACGCTGTGCCCCGCGCCTAGTAAGCCCAGACCGAATCACTTGTGAGGCTGCGGAGGTTTTGCCTGCCTGGTCAGGCCCGGCAACAACAACCACGCCCTCGCAACTGCGGGGCCCTGCCCGAACCGGGCGGGATGCCACGGCGTCGGCACCGTATGTGAAGCAGTGCCGACGCCGTGGGATGTGCAGGGCTGGTCTGAACAACCCTGCCGTCGGGTGCAGCGCAGTCGCCACCAAGAGCCCCCGGGCCACCAAGACACCGAAGCACGGCGGGGCGCGCTGACGCCGGAGCGCGGCCCAACCGACGCGTACCCTCCACCAGGCCGACGGGAGTGCCGCGAGGTGCCTCCCCTTCTCGTGAACACCGCCTATTCGCGCGAGCGTGCGACTCCCAAGGTCGCGCCAAAACGACGTCGCTACTCGTGTACAAAGCCAGCAGGTCCGCAGGCTGCTTACCTGGTCACCCTGGCGGCCAACGCCGTGTGCGTGGCTGCCAGGTCCGTTCCGCTCGGCGCGGATGCCGGACCATCTCCCGCGCGCCACGTCCCTGGAAGGCCCCCGGCCGGGAGTGAAATGGGGTGAGGCAGGCCTGTGCTCTGAACAGCCGCGCACGGCCCCGTCGTCCCTCCGCGCGGCGCGATGGCAGCGCTGATGCCCACCTGTTTTCCGGTGCCGTCCCGGGCATGGGCGGTCCTCGGCGGTGTCGTACCCGGCACCGACGGCCCGTTGTCGGACCCTGCCGGTAGCGTCGTATGCGTCAGGACTCATCGATGCACGTCAAAGAGCCCTGGAAACGCGGACTTTGCTTGGCGGCTGCCGCATCCCAGGGCTCTCTGTGCGTCTCAAGTCCCCCGACACCCTTGTACTCGCAGTAGGAGGAACCCTTGACTGTCATTGAAGCTACAGGATGCCTACGACAGACCCCACGACCAGGGAAAACAGTCCGCGGCCCGGAGCGCCCGGCATCGGCGGTATCGAAATTGCGGAGACACCGGGCTTCTGATGATCACGCTCACCGTCACCCTCAGCATTCTCCTCATCCTTGTCCTCAGCGGGGGCGCGGCGGTCGCCGTGTACCTCCACTCAAAGAAGGGCAGCACCGCCATTCCGCCCAGGGGCGACCTCGGCAAGGCGATCGCAGCAGGCGTTGGCATCGTCACGGCTGTGGGGGTCCTGGTGGGGATCGCCCTGGTGGTCAGCCAGGCGAGCCCGCCCGGTCCGGCCAACGTCGGTCCCTCGGTGACCTGTTCGGCCCTCTCCAGCAGGTGTTGAGAGGCGCTTCACGGTTCTCGTAGTGGTGCCGGTGGCCGGGTGGCCACCGGCACCATTGCGTTCGGATCCTCACGCCCCACGTGTCGACGCGCTGGTTCACCGGCCGCGGAGTCGGGTCGCGGTCACGACGGCGTGCCGGGTGGTTCCCGCCGCGATTTCGACGACAGCTATTCCGTGGGGAACGGCGGTGTAGGGCTGCCCGGCGCTGCTGTGCCCCGTCGGTCCTGGCCCGACGGCGGCCAGGAGCGGGCCGATCCGCGCGGCGAGCGGCGTGGTGAGTCTCTGGGTCAGTGCGGTGCGTCCGTCGGGGAGTCGGACGGCCAGGGTGCGGGGCCGTGTGGCTGGTCCGGTGTAGCCGACGACGTGGGCGTCGATGGTTTCCGCGTGTCGGATCTTCTGCCACGCGCCGCTGCGGCCGGCGCGGTATGGGGAGGCGGCGTGTTTCGCGACGAGCCCCTCGACACCCTGGTCCTGGAGGGTGTTGTACCAGGTGAGCGCCGTGTGCCGGTCGCTGGTGGCGGACACGGCCTGGATCGGCGAGTTGGCGGGCAGTCCGGACAGAACATCGAGGAGGGCTGCGCGCCGTTCGCGGTACGGACGCGCACGAACGTCTCCGAAGGGCGGGGGCAGCTGCAGGGCGTCCCAGACGATGTAGTGCGCGGGGCGCCGGCTGGCCAGGAGGCGGGCTCGGGATGGTGAGGATGCGGCCCGGGCCTGTGCGGCTTCGAAGCTGATCCGGCCGTCTTCGGTGGCGATGACGGCCTCCCCATCGAGGACGGTCCCGGTCGGGAGCGGCAGGCCGGCGAGGGCGAGGTCGCCCCACACCGCGGTGACGTCACGTCCTGAGCGGGCCTGCAGCCGCACTCCTCCATCGGTCCGCCACATGAGCGTGCGGTGGCCGTCGACCTTCATCTCGAAGACCCACCCCGTTCCGGTCGGCAGTGCCGGAACAGGCTGTGCGAGGGCAACGGAGACGGGCCAGTCCACCCGTCCAGCCTGCGACGGCCGCAGCCGTGCTGCTCGCTGGGCGCTTCGGGAAGCAGACTCGGGGCCCGGCTCCTACGCTGGTGGGGGCTCGGGGCTGTCATGGAGGTCCGTCATGCCCCGACCCTTGTGGAGCGGTGCCATCAGCTTCGGGCTGGTGACCATCCCCGTGAAGCTGGTCAGTGCCACCGACGATCGTTCGGTCCACTTCCACCAGGTCCATACCGAGGACATGGGCCGGGTGCGGGTGCGCAAGTACTGCGAGGCGGAGGACCGGGAGGTGTCCGCGGGCGAGATCGGCAAGGGCTTCGAGGTCGCCAAGGACACGCTGGTCGCGGTCACGGACGCGGAACTGGAGGAGATGCCGCTCCCGACCCCGAAGGCCATCGAGATCGTCGCGTTCGTGCCGGCTGCCTCGATCGACCCGGTCCGGCTCAGCGGGGACAGCTACTTCCTGCAAGGCGACGGTCAGGTCGCGGCGAAACCGTATGCCTTGATCGCGAAGGCGTTGGCCCGCAATACGAAGGTGGCCGTCGCGAAGCTGGCGTGGCACGGGCGGGAACGGCTGGTGCTGTTGCGGGTGCGGGACGGGGTTCTGGTCGCGCACGTGCTGAAGTGGGACGACGAGATCCGCGACCCCGCCGAGCTCGCCCCCAAGGAGCCCGAGGTCACGGACTCGGAGATCGACGAGGCCGTGCAACTGATCGACTCGATGACGACGGACGACATCTCCGGCTACCGGGACACCTACCGCGAGGCCCTTGAAGCAGTCATCGAGGCGAAAGCCGAGGGCCGGCGGCCGCCGGAGCCCCGCACGGGAGACGAGGAGCAGGGCGGGCAGGTGCTGGACCTGATGGCGGCCCTGCAGGAGAGCGTCCGTAAGGCGCAGGCCGCGCGCGGCGACGACAGCGGGGACGCCGAGATCCACGAGATGCCCGAGTCCAAGCCGAAGCCGAAGAAGAAGACCGCGGCTACGAAGACCGCGAAGAAGGCCCCCGCCAAGAGGGCTGCGAAGAAGACCGCGGCCACGAAGAAGCTGGCCCGGCGCCGCGGCGCCTGACCCGCCCCCCCGGCCGGTGCCCAGCGGCCGGCACAGCTTCGAGGACCTCTGACCGAACGCGTATCAGCAGCCTGTGATGCGTGTCATAGGGGTGCGGTCCGAGGCTGAATTCAGGGCCTGTCCCGCCTCGGGGGAGGCAACCAGTGTGGCGGGATGACCGAATCACCCATTCGCACGCTTGTGCGATTTCGAGTTATGGTGCGAACCTGGAAGGGAGGGGGCTGGCGAGATGCAGGAGGTGCGTGAGCTGTGGATTTACTCATCTGCACGTCGCGTCCGGCTACTCCGCCCGCTACGGCGCCGCCCTCCCTCACGTCCTGGTCCAGCGTGCGGTCGAGCGTGGGATGACGACGCTCGCGCTGACCGACCGCGACACGGTCGCCGGGACTGTGCGCTTCGCCAAGGCCGCCGCGGCCGCCGGTATCCGGCCCGTCTTCGGTGTCGACGTCGCCGTCGCCCCACTCCGTACGCCCGCCCCGCAGACCGCCCGTGCGCGCACACCGGTACGGGGCGGCGCGCATGTCGTGGAGCCGCTGCTGCGGGTCACGCTGCTCGCGCAGAATCTGGCGGGGTGGGCGCGGCTGTGCCGTCTGGTGTCCGCCGCGCACGCCGAGGCTGACGGCGGTCTGCCGGTCGTGTCGTGGCCGGTGCTGCGTGAGTACGCCGACCGCGACCTGGTGGTACTGCTCGGCCCTTCCTCCGAACCGGTGCGGGCTCTGTCCGCGGGCCGTCCCGACGTGGCCGAGCAGCTGCTCGCACCGTGGCGGGAACTGGCTGACGAGAGACTGCGGCTGGAGGCGGTGTATCTGGGCCTGCAGGGGACGGGTCCGGGGTCGCTGCGGCTGGCCGCGCGCACGGTGGGCCTGGCCGGTGAGCTGGGCGTGCGCGCGGTGCTGACGAACGCGGTCCGCTACGCCGACCCCACGCAGCACCGGCTGGCCGATGTGCTCGATGCGGCGCGGCTGCTGCGGCCCGTAGACCGCCGGCACCTGGACGGCGGCGAGCGGTGGATGAAGGACCCGACTGCCATGGCCGCGGCCGCCGAGCGTGTCGCGGAGGCCGCCGGTACCGGCCGGTCAGGCGCCGCCCGGCTGCTGGCCGAAACAGAGACCACGGGGCAGTCCTGTGCCCTGACTCCGGCCGACCTCGGCCTGGGCAGACCGCACTTCCCCGAGCCCTCCGTCGTCGGCGCCGGCAGTGAGCGGGATTCGGCAATGCGGCTGCTGCGGCAGCGCTGTGAGGCCGGGATGGTCGCCCGCGGCCTCGACAGGGACGAGCCTGCAGTGCGGCAGCTCGACTACGAACTCGACGTCATCGGCCGCCTCGGCTTCGAGCCGTACTTCCTGGCCGTCGCACAGGTGGTGGCCGACACCCGGGCCCTGGGGATCCGGGTGGCTGCGCGCGGCTCCGGGGCCGGCTCGATGGTCAACCACGCACTGTTCGTCGCCACAGCCAATCCGCTGCGGTACCGGCTGTTGTTCGAACGGTTCCTCAGCGAGCGCCGGACGTCGCTGCCGGACATCGATCTGGATGTGGAGTCCGCGCGGCGCCTGGAGGTGTATGACGCGATCATCGACCGGTTCGGGCCGGAGCGGACCGCGGTCACCGGCATGCCCGAGACCTACCGGGCCCGGCACGCCCTGCGGGACACCGGGCTCGCCCTAGGCCTGCCGCCCCAGGTCGTGAACGAGGTCGCGAAGAGCTTTCCGCACATCCGGGCCCGCGATATCCGCTCCGCCCTGGCGGAGCTGCCGGAACTGCGGCAACTCGCTGCCCGAGCAGATCAGTTCGGCCCGCTGTGGGAACTCGCCGAGGGCCTGGACGCGCTGCCCCGCGGCTACGCGATGCACCCGTGCGGGGTGATCCTGTCGAACAGTTCGCTCCTGGACCGGCTCCCAGTACAGCCGACGCCAGCCGGCTACCTGATGGTGCAGGCCGACAAGGACGACATCGAACTGGAGGGCTTCGGCCTCCTGAAACTGGATGTCCTGGGCGTCCGGATGCAGAGCGCGATGGCCCATGCAGTCACGGAGATCCACCGCACCACCGGCCAGCAACTCGATCTCGACAACCCCGACCACGTCGACCTCAACGACCGCCTGGCGTTCGAACTCATCCAGGCCTCCGACACCGTGGGCCTGTTCCAACTCGAGTCCCCTGGTCAACAAGACCTGGTGGGAAGACTGCAGCCACGCCACATGGATGACGTGATCGCCGACATCTCCCTGTTCCGGCCCGGGCCGGTGTCCGGGGGCATGCCCGCCCTGTTCATCGCAGCCCGGCACGGCGCCGAGCCCCACTACCCGCACCCAGACCTGGAGCCGATCCTCAACGACACCTACGGCGTGGTGATCTGGCACGAGCAGATCATCGCGATCCTGTCCAAGATGACTGGCTGCGACCGGGCCGCAGGCGACGTCGCCCGCCGCGCCCTCGCGAACCCCGAACGGATGCCGAAGGTCGAAGCCTGGTTCAGGCGCACCGCGGGCGAGCGCGGGTACAGCACCACGGTGCTGGATGAGGTGTGGGAGACCGTCTCCCAGTTCGGCGCGTACGGCTTCTGCCGCGCCCACGCCGTCGCCTTCGCCGTTCCCGCACTCCAGAGCGCCTTCCTGAAAGCCCGGTATCCAGCGTTCCTGTACGCCGGACTGCTGGAACACGACCCCGGGATGTGGCCGCGCCGCGTCCTCGTCTCCGACGCCCGCCGCCACGGCGTGCCGATCCTGCCCGTCGACGTCAACCACTCCCGCGCCCAGCACAGCGCCGAACAGACCGACCACGGCTGGGGGGTACGCCTCGCGTTCAGCACCGTGAAGGGCATCAGCGAAGCGGAAGTCGGCCGGCTCGTCGGCGGGCAGCCGTATGCCGGTCTGCAGGACCTGTGGCAGCGCGCCCGTCCGTCCCTGCCGACCGCGCAGCACCTGATCCGTGTCGGCGCACTCGACGGGCTCACGGGCGGCCTCACGCGGCGGGATCTGCTGCTGCAGGCTGTCGAGCTGCACCGGCAGTCTCGCGCCCGGGCCGCCACCGACGGTCAGCTACCCCTCGGTGGGGAACTGGTGTCCGCCGAGCCGAGCGGACTGCCGGAGATGACCAGCCGAGACAAGCTCGACGCGGAGCTGGAGACGCTCCAGATCGACGTCACCCACCACCTCATGGACCACCACCACCGGCTCCTCAACGAGCTCGGCGCGACCGACGCACGGCAACTGCGCGCGATGGTCCCCGGGCAGAAGGTGCTCGTCGCCGGTGTCCGGGCCTCCACACAGACCCCACCGATCCCGTCCGGCAAACGGGTCATCTTCCTGACGCTCGAGGACGGTGCGGGCCTGATCGACCTGGCGTTCTTCGAGGACTCCCACGAACAGGTCGCCCACACCGTTTTCCATTCCGGGCTGCTGCTGGTGCGGGGCACCGTCGAGGCCCGCGGCCCGCGTCGCACCGTGGTCGGTGAGATGGCCTGGAACCTCGAAGAGGTCGCCGCGGCCCGCCGCGACCACGGCCCGCAGGCCGCACTCGACCTCCTCGGCCGCACCAACCCCTCCCCCACCCCGGCGGGAACCGCCGCGCCGCAGCGCACCCTTCAGGACGGCACCGCGGGGGCTCGCCTGCATCCGTACGCGGACCTCCAGCCTGCCGGGACCCGCTCGGCCGACCTGCGCCGCCTCGGCCACCGCAGCCCCGGAAGTGCAGGGTGATCGCCGTGAGCGGCCACGGCCACCGGACCGTCCTGCATCTCCGCTTCGTCCTCCCGACGGATGGCGGCGCTGGGCTTCTTGAGGGTGTGCGCTCGCTGCTGGAGAACATCACACCGCGTGTGCAGATCATCGAGGCGGACACGGCGGTCTTGGACGTCACTGGCGCCCTGCCGTACTGGAAGCGCGACGCACGGGGCCTGACCGAACTGATTCAGATGCGCGCGCTCGCGCTCCTGGGTCTGCACAGCGCTGCGGCCGTCGGTCCCAACCGGATGCTCGCCGCGATGGCCTGCAACCTCACCCCGCCCGGCCGGCGCACCGTCATCGACCACTCCCCCGACGCCGTCGCCGTGTTCCTGCGGCCGCGCCCGGTCCAGGAACTGCCCGGCGTGGGCAGCAAGGTGGCCGCGACGCTGGCCTCCTACGGCGTGCATAGAGTCGGGGACGTCGCCGACCTGCCGCCGGCCACGCTGCAGCGGCTGCTCGGGGCCCGTGCCGGCCGTACCCTCCACGAACGCGCCCTCGGCCACGACGCCACCATCGTCGACCAGGCCCCCACAGCGGCGAGCATCAGCACCGAGCACCGCTTCACCCGCGACGAACTCGACCCGGCCCAGCACCGGGGCGCCCTGCTCGCCCTCGCCGACGACCTCGGCACACAGCTCCGCGCGTCTGGTCAGATCGCGGCAGGCCTGACCTGCACGATCCGCTACGCCGACCACACCGGCACGCGCCGTAGCCGCACCCTGCCCGAAGCCACCCAGCACACCGTGCTCCTGGCCCGCACCGCCTACGCGGTCTACGAATCCCTAGGTCTGCAGCGGGCCCGGGTCCGCAGCATCGCGTTGCGCGCTGATCCCTGTGTCCTGACGGCAGGGCGACCCGGCAACTCACGCTGGACAGCGGCGATGAGAAGCCGCTGGCGATCGAAGCCGTCGCCGACCGGGCCCGCACCCGGTACGGGAACCCTGTCATCTACCCGGCCGCTCTAGCGACTGGCGTGCAGAGCAAGCGGCAGGCTCAGATCCCGGCTGTACGGGGCCAGATGGTCAGGCGAGCGGAAGGTGCCCCAGCGGCCGCCCTGCATCGGCCTGAGCCCGGAGCAGGGCAGCGATCTCGGAGTCGCTGGTGAAGACGGAGCCCCTCCACCACTCCGGCACGGGCACCGGTGCAAGGCGCACCTCGGTTCCGTAGGTGCGGGCGGCATCGAACAAGGTCTGCAGAACGCCGAGTCCGCCAGGTTGAGCGCGCCTATGTGAGCGGACCACGTTTGTGTGGCCTCGTCGTA